>JALHTP010000364.1 GCA_022865725.1 Methyloceanibacter sp.
ACCGAGCTGCGTGCCTCGTTCGGCAAGGCTGCCGGCAGGCTGCACACGGACGAGACGGCTTCGCCTTCGAACGGGCCTTTCACTGCCACGAGCGAAGATCGCCACGAGCGGACTTAAAGCAGCTGTAGACTAGGAACCGGCGGCGGCGCGAGCGGGCTCGCGTGCCGTCTCCTCCTGGCGCTGAGCCTGGACAAGCTCGGCGCGGATGAGGCCGCGCACCGAATTCCCGAGATAAATGCGCTCGGCGCTCATCAGGTCTTGCGGCGTTAGCACAGCCTCGCTGGCGGAAGCACGCGGCAGATCGAGCAGCTCCTCGCGCAAGGTGCCCGGCAGCAGCCCGCAGGTCAGCGCCGGGGTGAACAGCCGCCCGTCGAGTTCGATGAAGAGCGTGGTGCGGGTGCCTTCCGTGAGCTCGCCCTTCTTGTTAAGGAAGACCACCTCGTCGCAGCCGGTCAACGCCTTCTGCCGCTCCATCTCGCGGTCGTAGAACTGCCGCCGCGTGGTCTTGTGGTAGAAGAAGGGGTCCTTCTCGTCGAGGCGCTGGTCCGAGATCGCGAAGCGCCACACCGTATCCTTGGTGGGAAGCGTGATCGCGGTCGAGGTCACACTGATGGCCCCGTCCTCGCCAAGGAGAAGCCGTACGAGCGCGACCGGCGCTTCGACGCGCGCGGCCTCTGCATCGAGCGCGGCAAGCACCGCCTCGCGCGCGAAGGGATAGCCGAAATGCGCGGCCGAGGAGTGCAGCCGGGCGAGGTGCCGCTCGAGCAGATGAAAGCCCTTGGCCTGCTCGAAGCGCAAGGTCTCGATCAGCTCGAAGGGCGTATCGACCTTGGTGAGGAAATGCGCCTTCAAGAGGCATTCCTCGAACTCGGAATCGGCTTTGGAATCGGCGACGATGCCGCCGCCGATGCCCATCTCGCCCTCGCCACCGCGCAGCACCACCGTGCGGATCGCCACGTTGAACTGGGCATCGCCCGAAGGCGCGATATGGCCGATGGCGCCGGTATAGATGCCGCGCGGCCCCGCCTCGAGCTCGCTGATGATCTCCATGGCGCGGACCTTGGGGGCGCCGGTGACCGAGCCGCAAGGGAACAGTGCGCGCAGCATGTCCTTCAGCCCCATGTCGGATCTGAGCTCGGCCGAGATGCCCGAGGTCATCTGATGCACCGAGCGATAGGTCTCGACGGTGAACAAATCGGTGACCTCGACCGAGCCGATCTTCGCCACGCGGCCGAGATCGTTGCGCAACAGATCGACGATCATCAAATTCTCGGCGCGCTGCTTCTCGTCCATGGCAAGCCAGGTCCTGAGCCGCGCATCCTCGCGCGGCGTGCGGCCTCTCGGCGCCGTGCCCTTCATCGGCCGCGTCGACATGTGCTTCCCCTCCCGGCGGAAGAAAAGTTCGGGCGAGAGCGACAGCACGTCGAGGTCGGGTGTGTGGATGAGCGCGCCATAGGCCACGCGCTGCTTGCGCCTAAGCGCGGCATAGAGCGCGATCGGATCGCCCTCGAAGGCGAAGTGATATTTCAGCGTGAGATTGATCTGATAGACGTCGCCCGCGGCGATGTAGGCCTCCACGTCATCGAAGGCGCGATCATATTGCTCGCGCGACCAGGAGAGCTTGAGGTCCGAGAGTTTGGCCCGCCCGGCCGCGCCATGCTCCTCGAGCCAGGCGCGGGTGCCGGAATCGTCGAGGGCGCGGGGCGCACGGAACAGCCCGATCCACAACAAGGGCACGCGGCGGTTCGCCGGAAGCAGGGATTTGAGCTTCGGCTCGAGGCAAAGCCCCAGCTCGTAAGCGAAGAAGCCGGCCGCATGCAGACCCCCGGCAAGCCCCGCCGAGATTTCGTCGAGCGCCGCTTCGACCTCGTAAGGCGCGTAAGCCACGACGATCCGCTCGGGCTCGGTATAGAGCAGGCTCCGGCCACCCGGCGTCAGACTGTCGTCGAGAAGGATGTACGGGGAAGCGGTCATCTTTTAAGCCCATTCACGCGACATCCGCTTGGCAAGCCAGCATAGCCCAAAATCACACCTCGTCATTGCCGGGCTTTACCGGCAATCCACGGCCGCTTGCTCAGAATTGGTTGCCCTGGATGCCCGGCTCAAGGCCGGGCATGACGATTCTGATTGGATTAGGTCCATCTAAGCGAGGATCAGCATCTCGCCCTTGCCAAGCACCGACATATCGCCCATCAGCCGCCGCGCGCGGTCGCCAAGCTTGATGGCTTTGCCGCTCTCGCGAAACGAGCATTCCAGCAGCCGGAGATAGTCGAATTCGAGCACGCCGCAATCGCCGAAGGTGGGCAGGAGGTCTTTCGGCTCCTCGATGAAGATCAAGCTGCCGCGGCGCAAGCCGTAGCCGGCATAGCTGCCGACCTTGCGCTTGAAGAGGATGGTGCCGGCGATCATGCGTGCGCCCGCGTAATCGCCCGCATCGCCGCCGACGATCACGAGCCCGCGCCGCATGCGCTCGCCAACCATGGCTCCTGCATTGCCGCCGATGGCGAGGAGCCCGCCTTTCATGCCGAGCGTCTCGCCGACGAGAATGCCGCCGGCGCGCTCACCAGCATCGCCGGCGATGGCGATGCTGCCGCGCAGCATGCTGGCGCCCGCCAGCACGCCGGCGCTGCCTGTGACCTCGATCTTGCCGCCCTTCATGCCAGCGCCGAGATAGGCCCCCGCATCGCCCTCGACCAGGATCTCGCCTTCGGTCAAGCCGCCGCCGATCTTGTCGCAGCGCCCGTCCGTGCCGACGAAGCGAAGCGCGCTCGCATCCTTGCCCTTGACCTTGAAGGCATCGCCGACGGTGAGTTTCTCGCGCGTGGTGCCGACTACGAGGGCCTCGATGTCCTTGGGCTTGAGGTCCTTGAGCCGCGCCGGCGTCAGCGGCGAGAGATCGAGCCTCTGGTCGGGTTTGCCCTTGAGCTCGAAGACAAGCGCGCTCACGCGATGATCTCCTTGAGATGGAAATGATGCGGACCGAGATTGCCGCCGTAATTGCCGGCAGTGATGTGGGTGACGCCCTGTGTGGCGCCGCCTTCGGCGATGGCGTGGATGCCGCAGCGCATCGCCTGGGCGATCGACTCTTTCGTCAGCCCGTCGATGACGATCTCCAGCACCGCCTCGACGTCGAGCGGGAGCTCGGTGTTCACGGCGGCTTTCAGCGTCGGGCAATAGGCGTCGTTGGTGGACGCGATCTGGCCCTTGTATTTCGAGCCGACCTTGGAACCGGAGCGCACGATGCCGCCCGGGAAGGGCGTGATCACGCCGGGCACCTCGGAAATCGCCTTGACCGCCCGCTCGCAGGCAGCCAGCACGGCCGCGTGCGATTTCCCGAGCACGAGCAGATTGCCACCGCCGACCGCCTTCTTGGTGAGCCCGGTCGTGGCCTCGCAGACGAACTCGCCGTCCATCACCGGGATGCGCCAATATCTTCGGCCGCCGATCAGCTTCGACATCTGCCAGCCGTCGCCGAAAAATCTGAGCGAGGCGCCGAGCTTCAATTTCTTCTCGCCTTCGAGCCCGGCGAAGCAGGCCGAGCCCGGACTGGTCAGCACGCATTGGCCGACGCGGTTGCGGAGCTGGCGCTGGAGCTTCTCGGTGTCCATGGTGAAGAGCAGCACAGCGACGCCGGGGCGCCCATCGGGCGTCTCGTCGGGAGTTAGGGTCCGCTCGATGCCGGCCTCCGCCCCGCAGGCGATCACCGAGGTGGCGAACCCGGTCATGGTGCGGGCCGAGATCAGCGCCCATTCGAGAGACGGCGCCGTGATGATGATCCGCGTGCCGACCATGGGGAAGGCCTCGGCGAAGGTCTCGACGATGGTGACGCCCTTGATCTTCAGTTCAGACATGGCAGGGTCGCAAATCGGTCTTTGTGCTGAGCTTTAGGTGGGGACGCCGAACCGGAGCGGACCGGCGCCATAGCCGCGCACCATTAAACAGGTGACTTGAGCCGCGCAAGCCACGTTCGTCGGCCATCGAAACCTCGGTATTCGTCCAATCTAGACCTGTCATGGCCGGGACAAGCCCGGCCATGACGAAGGTCATTGCTGAGATGGAAGCGACTTAAGCCTTCGGCTTGTCGTATTTGATGTAGGCGAAGCGCATGTCGTCGGCGGGCGTGCCTTCGAGTGCGCTCTCTTCCTTGCCGGGCTGCCAATGGACGACGTCCTCGATCTTCTTGGCGAGCGCGAAATCCTTGTCGGTGATGCCCTTGGCGGCGTGGTTCTTCAGCCTCACCTCGACCCAGGCGTAAGAGGCGGTAATGTCGGGATGGTGCCAGGCGGCCTCGGCGAGATGGCCGACGGTGTTGATCACCATCAGCGTGCCCTTCCAGCTATTGGTCTTGTATTTGCGCCGGATCCAGCCGTCTTCGAGATGCCAATGAGGCAGTTCCTGCTTGAGCCGCTCCTCGACCTCGCTATCGCTATAGGTTCGCTCGGTCGTTGCCATTGCTGCCGTCCTCTGAAAAAGTGAGGCACTCCCAACTCACAAGAGCATAACAGAGGCTTCGAGCCGATCAATGGAGGGCTTTCCCGCTCAGTCAAATGGCGCAAGCGAGGTTCATCGTCCATCGCGCCAGACGGCCGTAACCACAACCGCGCGGCTCCATTTCGGCTTTCTCGATCCAAGCGGGCGAGGCAGGCACCCCTTCGGCTCGTTCGGGCTTTCGCTGGATCGGCCAAAAACGCGGCTGACGCTGAAGCGCGCCCAAAGCTTCGAGGTGAGCGGGCCCGAGCGGGAGCGCGCCGAGCGCGCCCTTCGCAGCATCGCGGCAAGCTCGGGTTTGCCTGCGAACTATCGGCTGAATATCGAGGAGGCGATCCCGCCGCATGCGGGCCTCGGCTCGGGGACGCAACTTGCGCTTGCCGTCGGTTCCGCCTTTGCGGCGCTGGAAGGCTTGAGCCTCGACCCGAAGGAGATCGCGGCGCGGCTTGGGCGCGGCGCGCGTTCCGGCATCGGCATCGCGACATTTGCAGAAGGCGGTGTCGTGCTCGACGAAGGTCCTCGCAACGGCGGCCTGCCAAAGCTCGTCAGCCGCCTCCCCTTCCCGGCCGAATGGCGCGTGCTTCTGATCTTCGACGCCGACGCAAGCGGGCTAGCCGGGGCTGGCGAGACGGCGGCGTTCGACGCGCTGCCCGACTTTCCCGAGAGCGAGACCGAGGAGCTTTGCCGGCGCATCGTGCAAAGCGCGCTGCCTGCTCTTGCCGCGGGCGACTTCACGACCTTCTGCGAGCAGGTCGGTTATCTGCAGGCCTGCATGGGCGTCTATTTCGCGCCCTTGCAAGGCGGGCTCTATGCCAGCCAGCGTGTCGGCGCGGCGCTCGAATGGCTCCGCAGCCAAGGCGTCATCGGGCTTGGCCAGAGTTCGTGGGGACCGACCGGATTCGCCTTCGTGGCTTCTCAGACGGAAGGCGAGGCCCTGCTCAGCCGACTGCGTGTCGCGTTCCAGCATCCAGGGCTCAGCTTCGAGCTTGCCCAGGGCCGCAACGAAGGCGCAAAGGTCGAGACAACGACACGCGATATCCAGTAAGAAGCGGGCCACCTTTGGCAGGGAGACGAGAACGCCTATGGGGAACCCCCGCATTCTGCATATGCTCACGCCACTCAAGCATATGAGCCCGTTCGACGTGAACATGGCGCTCGACGCCGGCTTCGACACGGCCGTTCCCTACACCAACGTCACCACCGAGGACGTGACAGGCCTCGTGCAGGACGCGATCTTCTCGCGGGGCCCCGAGGGGGTGAAGCGGACGGCCATGTTCATCGGCGGCAAGCGCGCCATCGAGGCGCTCGACATGATGGACCGCGCCAAG
>JALHTP010000365.1 GCA_022865725.1 Methyloceanibacter sp.
ATGCTGACATGGCGCCAAGCGACAGTCGCGGCGTGAACCGTAGCGGCCATGATCATGTGGCCTGCAAATTTCCGAGTAACGTGACAGTGCCTGTAGGCTGGCTATTAGCGCCAGCCGCACACGCGACGTCCCCTGTGCCACCAGCAGCGCCAGTGGCGATGGCGATGGCGATGGCGCGGATGCACGTGAACAGTGACTCTAGCCTCCTCGACGAGGTCTTCGGGCTTCACAGCACCAGCTTTGACGGCGCCCAAAGGCAGGGATTGCGCGGCTTTAGGTATGACCGTCAAACCGACAGTGGCGACAACGGCGCCGCATAGGATTCCCGTAAGCACATGGCGGCGATCAATTTCCGTCATTGGTTTTGCTCCTCGTTGAAAGCACTAGTGGCGGCAGACTATGGCCGAGGCTTCACAGGCTGTGCGGATACAGTGCGTTGAGGTCGGTCCGACGGATTTTCCACCAGAGCTGCTCAAATGATCCGCGATGTATCGGCGAAGTCTGTGGAGCGCCCGGTCGGTAGAAATCGCTTGGGTGCGGGCATTCGATGTTGCCCTAACAACGAAGCAGTCTTCCAACCCGCTTTCCGCACGGGCCGTCGGCGAAGCAACGGCAAAAGCGGCGGCTAACCCGACAGCCAACAAAAGCTTATTCATCACGTCTCCCCTGTAATGTCTTGACCCGATCTATGGCGCCTTGGAGCACGCAGCTTAACGGCCAGCTGCTGCTCTGCGCCGGTCGACTTCGGCCTGAGAGACTGCCCCCGCGGCGATCAATCCTCTGACGCAGGCCTTGCTCAAGCGGTCACCGTGGCTGCGCATGCAATTTTGCAGACCTCTTGTTTCAAGCCCCCACTGACTGCAGAACCGGCGATAATCTTCGGCGCATTTTCTTTTGCCGGCCAATGCCGAGCTGGCGGTGAAAAGAATTACAGCTAGGGCGATGAGCAGTGTCACGTTCTTCATGGATGTTCCTTCCCTTTAGCCTGGTTAGACTGCGAGGCGACATTCAGCAAAATTGTGTTCTATCCATGACGCCGGCATATGCAATTTTCCAGGCCCTGTCGTTTCAAGCCTTCACTGGCTAAAGAACCTGCGGTAATCGTCTGCACACTTTCTCTTACAGGCCTGCGCCGAGCTAGTCACGGACTTAACCGCTTCGATGGGGCAAAAAAATGCGTTTGGGCTTTATCGCAATCTTGATCTTGCTGGCCGTCACCACTGCCTTGGGCACGCCGATTGGTGCCGCTCCACGAGTATCGTCCTGGGATGTCGAGGTCGTGCGAAAGGGCGACCACTGGCGCCATTATTATCGTCGGCATGGAAACGATTGGCGCCGGTACTATCGGCCTCCGGCTCCGCCAGCGCCTATTCGCCCACTTAGTTGCGGAGAATTTCGCTTCTGGGATGGCGAGCGCTGTGTTGATGTACGGTTCAGATAGCGATTCCTCTCCGGTTAGGCGCATACAAGAGCGCACTGTTGCTTGCCGAGCCGACCTTCGTGAATACGATGTACAACATCATGCTCAAGCTCGCGAAGGTTCGGCGACCCGGGAAGCGCGCGTGTGATTCAAGAAATCCATGGAAAGAAGCCCGGACCGGCAATATGATCGCGACCCGGTTTGCAGAGGTTCGCGACCGCAGTAGATTAGTAAGTCAGCGCCAGGGAGGCAAATATGAGCAAATTAATCCTTGTTTTGTGCATGACGTTCGTTGTGACCGGTGCGGGAGCCCTGATGTGGAAAGCTGAGGCCACGCCATTGAATAGCGCCGCAGGTTCACTCGCTGTCATTAAGGGCTATTCGGCAGTTCAAAAGGCAGGATGCATGTTTGGCACGCGTCGCTGCCCCGCAGGCACTAAATGGTCGTGCGCCGACTATGGAACCAAAAAGAATTGCGTTTGCAGGACTTGTTAGGAGCGAACGCCCGCCGTTGGTTTCGTCCCCGGGACTCGAAATTGCACTGTAGGTCAGTGGGCATAGGCTCAGGTCGGTGGAGTCACCGACCTGAGCCTACTGCATGGCTGGAGAGCTTGTTGGGAACGACCGCTATAGGCATCATTCGAACCTGGCTGATCACGTCCGTTTTGTCGCTTTCGTTTGCCTCATTGTCCCAAGCCGCAACGACGACCTTTATCGCGCGTGGGAACGAACCCAACTGGCGCGTCGAAGTGACGGACGCCACCGTTACATTCCAGGCGATGGGCGCGGACGCCGTGACAATCTCTCCGAAACCGGAAGCGACGGTCGTGGCCGACGCCGAGACGTATCTCGCCATGGTGGAGGGCGAGCCGTTCTCGCTGACAGTCACCGACAAGATCTGCATCGATACGATGAGCGGCATGACGTATCCCAAGACCGTGGCGGTGAATCTCGGCGAGAAGACCTATTCCGGCTGCGGCGGCGATCCCGCGACCCTGCTCCGTGGTGAATGGCTGATTGAGGAGATCGGCGGAAAGGCCATTATCGCCAAGTCGCAACCGACCATCAGCTTCGGCGATGATGGCCAGATCAGCGGCAACGGCTCCTGTAACCGATATTTCGGTCCCTACGCCTTGAGCGGAGAAGGTCTGAAGATTTCTGATCTC
>JALHTP010000042.1 GCA_022865725.1 Methyloceanibacter sp.
GCGATGTCGAGCCCGAGCGAGCCGGAAGAGATCGCCTCGACCTCGACGATCTTCTCGTTGGCCCCCAGCCGCATGATGGCGCCCTTGCCGCAGTTCCGCTCGATCTGCGAGATCGCGGCTTCAAGCGCCTTCTCTCTATCCATCTCAGCTCCCTCGACAAGGCGCAGCGCGACATTCACCATGAGGTATCTCCCTTATTTTACAAGCCCGCTCTGAAGCGCAAATGATGCTCTGCTGCGACTCTCCCCCGGCGTGCCGTTAGCGTTCGACCGCTCGGGGCGGGGGGAAGGGGCAGCGAGAGGTCAATGTACATGGTTTGTTCTCTGTTCGCAATATGTTCTCACCTAGTCCCGGCGAATTTCCTCATGGATGCAAACTTGCAATGCAGTAAGGGCCACCTTACTGTAATGCGATAATGACAAAGGCCTTCAGCAAACTGACGTCCAAGGCGCAGACCACCGTGCCGCGCCAAGTCCGCCAGGCCCTTGAGCTCAAGCCGGGCGACGCCCTCGTCTATGAGATCGACGGCACGCGGGTCAGCCTCAGCAAACTAGCAAGCGCCGATGCGGCGCATTTGCGCGCGCTTCAGGCGAGTTTGAGCGAGTGGGAGACCCCGGAAGACGCAGGCGCATTCGATGATCTCTGAGGCCTTCGAGGTCGTCGTCGTCCCCTTCCCTTTCATCGACGTGGCCGTGTCCAAGCCGAGGCCCTCCGTGGTGATCTCGGCAAGACCGTTCAATGAGGCGAACGGCCATACGCTGCTTGCAATGATCACGACCGCCGCGCGGAGCAGCTGGCCGAGCGATCATCTCATCGCCGATCTCGGCTTGGCCGGCTTGCGCGTGACATGCGTCGTGAGGTTCAAGCTCTTCACCTTGGAGAACCGGCTGCTCGACCGGCGCATTGGCGCATTGGGACCGGGCGACCGTGACGCGGTTACGCAACGCCTCGTTGCGATGTTGGCGCAGACGTAAGACTGAGCGGCGAAAGAGCACCCGTGTCGAAGGGCGACGCCCGCCGCTATCCCGATCCTATGAAGGCTCCCCTATGAAGGCTCCGGCTCGCGCACAGGCGACTTCGCGGCGCCTCCAGCCAGCGACGCCTCGACCGCGTCGCGGTAACCGAAGCGGTCGATATAGGGCTTCAGCCGCTCGACGATTTTCCGCTTCAGCGTCTCCGGCAGTTCGTAGCGCGACACGCGGTGCTCGGAGCGATCGCGCAAGAATTCGCGCATCGGCGCTTCGGCTTGCGCGAAGCCGGGAATGTCGAGGCGTCGATAAATGTCGCGCATGGAGGCCACCGGGTCCTTGACGAAATCCTCGTAGCGGAACTCGACCAGGCGGTCCTTCGGGATCAGGTGCCGATCCTCCTCATAGTCCTCGGTCAGCCGCGCGAACATGTCGAGCACATAGTCGTCGAGCCAGGGGTCGAGGTGCGGCGGATTGTGCAGGCCCTGCACGGAATAGAGCGCGCGCCAAAGCTTGACGGTTGACGGGAAGACATTGAGCGGGTTCCGCGCCAGATAGACATAGCGGGCTTCGGGAAAGAGCTTGGTCAGCAGCTTTAGGCGCGCCGCATTGGCCGGCGTCTTCATCACCAGCCGCTTGCCGTGCTTCAGCAGCAGCCGCCGATAGAGCCACAGATAGGCGTCGGACCATGTCTTCTTGTCGGCCTCGGAGACGCCCTTGAAGTCGAGATAGTCGCTCATCGCGGGACCGAATCGCGGCCAGGCATGGGTGAGGTAGGGCGTGCCCTGCCCGAGCATCATCATGCCGAACTCTTCTTCCTGCGGGCGGTCGAAGCCGACCGGCACGTCGTCCTGCGGGCGCTTCTTCGGCAGAAGGCGCCGCATTACCCTGGAGAGCGTGGTCTCGGTCAGGAGGAAATGGTGCGGGAAGAAGCACTCGAAGGTGGTCGGATAAGCCAGATGGGGATCGACCGAGAAGAGATCGTGCAGCAGCGTGGTGCCGGTGCGCCAATGGCCGATGACGAAGATGGGTGGGGGATCGAGGGGAAGCGCCTCGGCGCGTCGTTTGTATTTCGCCTCGGAGATCCAATAGAGCAGCGAGTTCCACGGCACCCACAGAAACAAGAGGAGCGTGTCGGGGATGCAGTTCAGCGTGAAGCTGTAATTGCCGCGCCTGAAGAGCTTCATCAATGCGCCGAAGCGCATGCCGAACCAGAAATAGATCAGCCGTCCGCCATAGCGCTCGATGGTGAACGTGGGCAGGCGCGGCTTGGCGCGACGGCGGCACGTGATTTGGCCGGCTTCATCCTCGGGAATGACCTCGTAATCCGGCACGCGGACGCTCCAAACTGAGGAAGGAAAAGGGATCGGGCTTTAGCCCCCGCGTGTAGACGCGAAAGGCGGCAAAGGGAAGCCTTTTTGGCCGCGCGCAGCCCCGGGCGCCTCAACCCTCGAGCGCAGCCTTCACGGCGGCAGCCAGCTCCTTGAGATCGAACGGCTTCTGCAAGAACATAAAGTCCTCGTTCTCGGCGAGATGCTGGCGGAAGGCATCCTCGGCATAGCCGGAGATGAAGATGACCTTGAGGTCGGGGCGCTGGCGGCGAAGCTTCTCGAACAAAGTGGGCCCGTCCATCTCGGGCATCACCACGTCGCTCACCACGAGGTCGACTTCGCCTTGATGGTTGTTGAAGACCTCGAGCGCCTCCACGCCGGTGGTCGCCTGAAGCACATTGTAGCCGCGCTGGCCGAGCGCGCGGGCGGCGAAGCTCCTGACCGCGTCCTCGTCCTCGACCAGGAGCACGGTGCCACGGCCGGTCAGGTCCTTCGGCTTCTCCGGGCGCCGCTCCTCGACCTTGCTCTGCTCGACCTCGGCCGCGGTCTCGATATAGCGCGGCAGGTAGACGCGCATGACGGTGCCCTTGCCCTCCTCGCTCTCGGGGAAGACGTAGCCGCCGGTCTGCTTGACGATGCCGTAAACGGTGGAGAGGCCAAGGCCGGTGCCGCGGCCGATCTCCTTGGTGGAGAAGAACGGCTCGAAGATCTTCTGCATCACTTCCGGCGCCATGCCGGAACCGGTATCGCTCACCTCGATCAGCACATACTCGCCGGCAGGGAACTCCTTTCTGCCAAGCGCGCGCGACTCTTTCTCGCCGATATTGGCGGTGCGGATCACCAGCTTGCCGCCGTCGGGCATCGCGTCCCGCGCATTGACGGCAAGATTGATGATCACCTGCTCGAACTGATGCAGATCGGCCTTGACCGGCCAGAGGTCGCCGGCCTGGTCGAGGGAGAGCTCGATATTCTCGCCGAGCAGCCGGCCGAGCAGGATGGAAAGCTCGGACAGCACGTCGCCGAGTTGCAGCACCTGCGGCCGCAAGGTCTGCTGGCGCGAGAAGGCAAGCAGTTGGCGCACGAGGCCTGCGGCCCGGTTCGCGTTCTGCTTGATATTCATAATGTCCTGGAAGGCCGGATCGGTCGGGCGATGATTCATCAAGAGGAAATCGGAGAAGCCGATGATCGCCGTCAGCATGTTGTTGAAGTCGTGCGCGATGCCGCCCGCGAGCTGGCCCACCGCCTGCATCTTCTGCCCTTGCGCGATCTGCATCTCGAGCGCGCGCTGCTCGGTCGTCTCGATGGCGTAGGCGATGGCCGACTCGTTGTCGCCGGTCTGCTCGATCGGGCTCAGATAGATCCTGCCGCTCCGGTCGCGGTCGCCGGCAAAGGCGATGTCCACGGGCTCGATCAGGCTTTGCCGGGCCAGCGCCGCATCGAGCGCCCGGCGGAGCGCCGGATGGCTCTCAGGCTCGACCAGGCTTTCGAGGCTCAGCTTCCGCCCCTCGTCGGCGGCGGCGCCGAACAGCCGCATGAAGGCCGAGTTGGTGGCGCTGATGCGGCCTTGCGCGTCCACCGTCGCAATGGCGATGGGGGCGGAATGGAACAGGCGCGCAAATCTGAGCTCGGCGGCGCCCGCCTCCTCCGCCTCTCCCGGTCCCCGGCTCAGGACGAGGGCATGGGCCAAGGCCCCGCTCGTGCCCGGGCGGGGCAGACGATGCAGGATGCGCACGGGAAGGTTCGTGCCGTCGGCCTTGACCAGATCGATGTCGAAGCGCCGCGTCCCGCCCTGCATTTGCCCGCGGCCGGTGCGGGCGATCAGCACCCCGCTGTCGGCCGACATGATCTCTTCGAGCTTGAGCGGGCGGCCCGCGACCTCGGAAAGGTCCAGCCCGAGCCATTGGGCGAGCGTGGCGTTGAGATATTCGATATTGCCGTCGGCGTCGGCGGTGAAGAAGCCGGCCGGTGCGCTGTCGAGATAGGCGATGGCCGCCTGCACCTTGGCGAAGCTCGCCTCCTCGCGCGCGCGGTCCATGGTGATCTCATCGACCTGCCACACCACGAGCGCACCTTTGCGCCCCGAGCGCGGATCCGGCGGCATGGGCTGGACCGAGATGCGGAACCAGCGGGGAGCTATGCCCGTCTCCTCCTCGCCTTCATCCGGCGGGGGCAAACGGAACTCCTCCTTCAGGCTGCGGCCCTGCTGCGCCGCGCGGGAGAGGCGAAAGATCGCTTCCGAAAGATGCGGGTTGCCGGCAAAGGCGCGGTCGGGCGCGGGCACGCTCGCTTCGAGGTCAAGCCCGAGCAGATCGCGATAGGCCTCGTTGGCATAGAGGACGCGCCCCGAGCTGTCGCCGATCAGGGCCCCTTGCGGCAGATTGTCGACGAAGGCCTTGGTGACGTCGTTGCGCGCATGTCTCCCGCCGAAATGCAGGATGCCGACGGCGCCGGCGAACAGGCAGAACACGCCCACCACGGCAAGCCCGGCAAGGATGGCGAGCACGAAAGGCTCGGCCATCTCGCGCGAGACCATGGCGAGGCCGACGGCGGCGATCGCCAGCGCAAGGGCGAGCACAATCACGAGGCCCACGCTGCCGTCGCGCTCTGTGCGGTCGGCGGCGGGCGTGGCATAGCGCATTGGCGCGTCGATATCGGTCATGGGCTTCGCAAAATAGCCGATTCGAATCGTCTTCGCCGGACATTGTCATGGGACGCCGGTCAAACCCATGCGTCCTTACGACTCCCCGCCCGGGGATGATCGTTCGGAACGCGCCTTATTGGTAGACAGAGTGCTGGTTAATGAGCTGTTAACGCGGATTGAGTAGGAGCTTTCCTCCATGGACCCCAATTTCGGCCTCGCCATCGCGGCCATCCTGTTCGTGACCGCGCTCGGCGCGCTGGTGGTGTGGGCCTTCAAGACCTTCGTCACCGGCAGGCCAAGCGCGCACGGCTTCTTGCGGCCGCGCGACAAGCGTCTCGGCGTGGTCGAGACGGCGCCCGTCGATTCGCGGCGGAAGCTTCTCCTGGTCCGGCGCGACGACGTGGAGCACCTTCTGATCGTCGGCGGCCCGGTCGACATGGTGATCGAGACGGGAATCAAAGGGCGCCCGCATCTGGAGCCCCCGCTCGAGGACGTGATCATCGCCAAGAGCGAGACCCGGCCCGCGCCCGATTTCAGCAAAAACTAGTTTTTTGCCTCTCTTTTCGGTTGACTGTGCCTTAATTGCCACATGCACTTTTGCTTGTGGCCGCCAGCGAGTTGAGGTAAATAAATACTTCGAGCTTAAGGTGGCCCTGAGTTGTTGGGGCAGGCGGAGAGGCGACGCCGGTAATTTCACCGCTAGTACCGTAAGAACGCCGGCAGTTCCCTGCTAATGGTCCGACACCGACTGGTTTAGGCCAGTCATGTCAGTCCCCCAAACCCCTTCACTCCCCGCCCTCCAGCGGGGAGTTTTTTTATCCTCGTTTCCCTCCAGTCGCGGTAGCTTGAGCCTCGTCACGTTTGGCGGTGAAGGCTCTGGCATGCTTCGTCTCTGGGCGCTTGTGATGGGCCTCGTGGTCGCCGCGCCCGCTCTTGCCGATCAGCGCGTCGCGCTCGTCATCGGCAACGACGCCTATAGCAGCGTGCCCGTGCTGCAGAAGGCCGCCGCCGATGCGCGCACCATGGCCGCCTCGCTGTCTAAGCTCGGCTTCGACGTCGACTCCGGCGTGAACATCTCCCGCACCGAAACCAATCGAAAGTTGCAGGACTTCTTAAACCGCATCGAGCCCGGCGACGTGGCGCTGTTTTATTTCGCGGGCCATGGCGTCGAGGTCGCCGGAGCGAACTACCTCCTTCCGATCGATATTCCCGAGGCCACCCCCGGCAATGAGGAATTCCTCAAATCCGAGGCGATCTCGCTCAACGCCGTGCTTGACGGCCTTCGCGACCGGAAGGCGCGGGTCAACATCCTCGTGATCGATGCCTGCCGCGACAACCCGTTCGCCATCAAGACCGGTCGCAGCGTTGGCGGTACGCGCGGGCTGGCGCTGGTGGTTCCGCCGCAAGGTACCTTCATCATGTATTCGGCGGGGGCCGGCGAAGCGGCGCTCGATCGCCTGAGCGACGCCGATCCCGAAGCCAACTCGGTCTTTACGCGCACTTTGGCTCCGCTCCTCGCCCAAGGCGGCTTGAGCCTGCCCGAGCTTGCGCGCGAGACGCGCCGTCGCGTGCATGATCTTGCCGCGAGTGCCGGTCGCAGCCAGACGCCGGCCTATTACGACGAGGTGCTTGGCGATTTCAGCTTCGGTCCGGGATTCGGGCTCGATGCCGCGGCACCCTCCCCCCAACCAGCGCCGGTGCGGCCGGTGGACCCAGGGCTACAGCCAGAGCCGAAATTGGCGCGTCTTCCGGAACCCGCTCCTGCGGAGATCGCGCGCCCCCGCGCCCCGCGGGAGAATTGCAGCCGCTCGGGCAACGCGACGTTCTGCGTAAGCTCAGCGTTGGCGTCCGCCCATGGCAGTAGCTACGGCGCGCAAAATCTCCTCGACGGCAACGACAATACCGCCTGGGTTGAAGGGAGCGGCGGCCAGGGCGCCGGCGACTTCGTCGTAATCGAGTTCGACGCGCCTCGCTCGGTCCGCGGCGTCGTCATCCAGAACGGCTATGCCAAGAACGCCGACATCTTCGGCAAGAACAGCCGCGTCAAGGATGTCGAGCTCAATTTCTCCACCGGCGCCAGCTTGCAGGCGACCTTGACCGACCAAACGGGCGAACAGCGCGTCAACCTGAACCGGCCAGTCAAAGCCAAATGGGTGCAGCTCATCATCCGCTCGGTCTATCCCGGCTGGAAATATTCGGACACGGCCCTCAATGAGCTGCGCGTGGACGCGGAATAGCCGGCATGCGCGCACCTTTGCTCGACACCCCAGGCATGCTCCTCCTTGCCTTGCTCCTTTCCGCGGCGGCCCCCGCCGGCGATATGCCGGAGGACTTCGTCTATCTCCGCGACGTCGATCCCACCATCTTGCAGGACATGCGCTATGCGGGGCGCGGCAACTTCACGGGCGCCAAGGTCCCCGGCTACGAGGCGCCGGAATGCGTGCTGGTGCGCCAGGCGGCAGAAGCGCTGAAGGACGTGCAATCCGGCCTCCGCGGCAAAGGTCTCACGCTCAAGGTCTATGATTGCTATCGCCCTGCCCGCGCCGTCGCGGCCTTTGTCGATTGGGCGAAGCAGCCCGACGATCCTCACGCCAAGACGACCTACTATCCCAATCTGCCGAAACAAGCCCTGTTCCCCGATTACATCGCCATGCGCTCAGGCCATTCGCGCGGCGCGACCATGGACCTCACGCTGGTGCCGGTCGCTGCGGAGGCCGAGGCTTCGCCCGAAACGGAGGCTTCGCCCGCAACGGAGGCTTCACCCGCCACGGAGACTGCCAAGCCTCGCGCCTGCACCGCGCCGCAAAAGGGGCACGCGCCTGACGGCAGCATCGCCATGGGCACGAGCTTCGACTGCTTCGATGTCAAGGCGAACACCGCTGCATTCGGCTTGAGCAAAGAAGAGCGGGCGAATCGCGATGCGCTGGTCGAAATCATGCAGGCGCATGGCTTCAGCAACTATCCAAAGGAATGGTGGCACTTCACGCTCGAGCCCGAGCCCTATCCCGACACCATCTTCGACTTCCCCATCGCGCCGCGCACGTCGGACAAGTGACAAGTGACTCTCGTCATACCGGCGAAGGCCGGTATCCAGCAAAAATGCGACGCGAATGGATCTGGATTCCGGCTTGCGCCGGAATGACGGAAACTGCCCTACTCGTCGCGGTAGACGCGCTCGCGCCTTTCATGGCGCTCCTGGGCTTCCACGCTCAAGGTCGCGATCGGCCGCGCGTCGAGGCGCTTCAGGCTGATCGGCTCGCCGGTCTCCTCGCAATAGCCGTAGGTGCCGTCGTCGAGGCGCATAATAGCGGCGTCGATCTTGGCGATCAGCTTCCGCTGGCGGTCGCGCGCCCGGAGCTCGAGCGCGCGCTCGGTTTCCGAGGTCGCCCGGTCGGCGATATCGGCGTGCTGCGCCGAATCGTCGTGCAAATGCTGGAGAGTCTCCTTGGTCGAGCGGAGGATCTCGTCACGCCAGTTGAGCAGCTTCCGGCGAAAATAGGCCCGCTGGCGCTCGCTCATGAAGGGTTCGTCTTCCGATGGGCGGTAGTCTTCGGGGATTTTTCTTTTGGCCCGCATGGTCGTTTCCAGACGCATCCGTTTCCTCTTTGGGTTTGAGACCCTGCTCCCCTTAACCGGCTCGCTCATGTTTGGCGATCCCACCCGGGCAGCCACGTAATTACGGAAGCGAGTCGACAAGTCAAGCCACCAGACGTGCTTGACAAATGCGCGAAGCACAGTCAGCCGGATCATTGCAAATCCGTCATATTTTGAAAGGTCAGGCGGGGCCCATTTCTTAGGCAGTCCTTAGCGGGCAACGCGGTAGGCGTGCTGGCGGGAAAACAGCGCAAAGGACGGTCCGAGGCGTGCCGATCTCCATCTATACCCAGGCCACCGGCGATGTCTTCCGCAGCATCGGCGATTTCGCGACCGGCCTTGTCACGCCGTCGCTGAAGCTCGGCGTCACGGGCCTCGCGCGATCGGGCAAGACCGTGTTCATCACCGCGCTCGTGCATAATCTCATCGCCGGTGCGCGGCTCCCCTTCTTCGATGCCGCGGCGCAAGGGCGCGTATTGCGCGTCTATTTGGAGCCACAGCCCGACGATGTCGTGCCACGCTTCGAATATGAGAAGCATCTCGCCGATCTCGTCGCCGACCCGCCGCGCTGGCCGGAGAGCACGCGCCGCATCAGTCAGCTCCGCCTCACCCTCGAATATGCTTCGACGCGGTTCTGGAAGCGGCAGCTCGGCCGCGAGAGCCTGCATATCGACATCGTGGATTATCCCGGCGAATGGCTGCTCGATCTGCCGCTGCTTCGCCTCGACTATCGGGAGTGGTCGCGGACCGCGCTCGAGCAGAGCCGGACGGCCGGACGGAAGAAGGCCTCGAAGCCTTGGCGCGAGGCGCTCGCCGAGAGCGATCCTGCTTCGCCCGCCGATGAAGCCTTCGCCGAAACGCTCGCCGATCTGTTCAAGGCTTATCTCCGCGAGACGCGCGCCGACCCTTACGCGCTCTCGACGCAGCCGCCCGGCCGCTTCCTCATGCCGGGAGATCTGGCAGGATCACCCGCGCTCACCTTCGCGCCACTCGACGCCAAGGATGGTGAGAGTTTCCCGCGCGGTTCGCTCTGGGCAATGATGGAGCGCCGCTATGAGGCTTATAAGAGCTATGTGGTGCGCCCCTTCTTCCACGATCATTTCGCAAGGCTCGACCGCCAGATCGTGCTCATCGACGTGTTGACGGCACTGAATGGCGGACAGCCCGCGGTCGCCGACCTCGAACGCGCCATGACCGAGATCCTCGAATGCTTCAGGAGTGGATCGAACAGCCTGTGGTCGAGCCTGTTCGCGCCGCGCATCGACCGCATCGTGCTCGCCGCCACCAAGGCCGATCATCTGCATCATCAGAGCCATGACCGGCTGGAGGCGATTCTCGCCAAGCTCACCGGACGGGCGATGGCTCGGGCGAAATTTGCCGGCGCCGAAATGAAGGTGCTGGCGCTCGCCGCCATCCGCGCGACCCGCGAAGGCGAGGCCAAACGGAACGGCGAGAAGCTCCCTTGCATCGTTGGTTATCCGCTTCCCGGCGAAACCATCGGTAAGCGCATTTTTGACGGCAACGAGGAGTTCGCCATCTTCCCCGGCGACCTTCCCGCCGATCCGGAGGCCGCGCTGAAAGGCTGGCACACCGAGCACGGCGACATGCGCTTCGTGCGCTTCCGCCCGCCAAATCCCGTGCCGCTCCCTTCCGGA
>JALHTP010000366.1 GCA_022865725.1 Methyloceanibacter sp.
CGCATGAGGCGAGGAGGCAGATCGGGAGATGCGGCCATGAGGGTCGCGAGGCCAGGCCGGTTCGGATTTCACGATGGCGTGAGGAGGGCACCACGCATCGCGCAACTTATTTCCTAACCCCTGGCATTGGCTTAGAGTGGCAGGGAAGCAGCACTCAACAAGGAGGACCCGCCGGATGCGAACGCGCATCAGCTCCGTTGCCGCTCTGGTCGTTGCAAATCTGATCTTGGGCCTGACCGCTCTCGGCGCGGTGCAAGCTCTGTCCGCCACCCCGGCGCTCGCCGCCGACTGTAGCCAGGGCAGCGCGGATGAGAAAATCGTCTGCCTCAATCAGAAGGTCATTGATCTCGAGGCCAAGCTCGCCGAGCTGACCAAGGATGCGCTGAAATGGAACGACCGCATCACGCTGATCAACGAAGACATGCGCATCTTTCCGCGTTGCCTCGAGAATCCCGGTCCCAACACGCCGCAGCTGACCGACGTCTACGCCAGCTCCTGCACCAAAACCCCGGCGCAGTCCTGGATGATCCGCAAGCCCTATCAGTAGCAATCCGCGTCATACCGGCGAAGCCGGTATCCAGGGCTCACCAGCGTCGGCGTGACGTTGTGCTGGAGTCCGGCTTGCGCCGGAATGACGGAGGCGGCGTGGCGAAACGCCGCTTCCCATCCTCCCAGCGGAACAAGGGGTCTGAGCGAAGCGTTCTTCCGTTGCTCATAAACGGGCGCGAACCCCCAAAACTCAGGAGATGCATCATGATGAGGACCTATGTCATTTCGGCGCTCGCCGGCGCCTTGGCGCTCGGTGTCGCCACGGCTTCCCTCGCGGCGGCCGGGCAGTTCGACGATATGTGCAGCTGGGGCCTTGCCAATCACAAGGACGTAAGAACGGATTGCTCCGTCAACACGGTGATCAAGGGCAAGACCTATTGCTTCAGCAGCCCGGAGGCCAAGACGGACTTCATGAAGAATCCCGACGCCAATCTCGCCAAGGCAGAGTCCTTCTATAAGAGCGAGCACAAAGGCTAAGCTTCCGATGGTTTGGAGTTTGGGGGCGTCCGGGATTTAGGTCGCCCCCAAGGGATGGCATCGCAAGGGCCCGCATTCGTGCGGGCCCTTGGCGCATGCGGCATCGCGATCGTCTATGCTAATGTTCCCGCCGCGAGCGGGTCATCTTTGCAAGCGGATTAGTTTTCGAAGTCTTGGGTGAAGGGCAAATGCGGAAAATCGCTTCGATGTTTCGAATCATACTCAGCGTCGCCGCCTCGGCGGTGATGTGCGTGCACGCTTCCGCAGCCGACCCGTCCAAGGCCGACCCGCCCAAGGCCGCGGGGCCTGCCCCGGCCGCACCTGCGCCGACCAAGCCTGGGTTTCAGTGTCACGACAAGTCGCTGACTGGAAGCGGCCCCGGGTTCAAGGACTCCCAGGAAGCGTCGGAGGAAGCGGCGAAGCAGGATTGGCTCGGCAAGGCGAAGGCCGTCTATTCCGACGCGGATTTGATCGACGCCAAGGACGTCAGCTGGGAGTGTGTCAAGCAGGGCCTCTATATCAAGTGCTTCCTCTCCGCGGTGCCTTGCCATCCAAAGCCCGCCGAGCAGGGCAATGCCTCGCCTTGAGGATGCGGATTAGGAACGGAGAACGATATGTGGCGCGTGACGATAGGAATGTTGGCCGGCCTTCTGCTTGCCGGCGGCGTAGCGGCGGCCGAGACGTCGGCCGAGACGCCGCAGGCGGCGCAACCGAATTGCCTCACGGCTGAAATTAATCCGGTGACGGGTCATGTGCTCTGCATCGAGCCGCTCGGCACCCCGGTCGAGCCCTTGGAGCCGGAGGCGATGGCTCCGTGCAAGCAGCAAGACGCAAGGGGCCAGTGGAGCTACGGGCCGAACTGCGCGCACGCTCCTGAGATGTGAGCGAGTAGGAAAATAGTCTGACCTAGTTTTCCAG
>JALHTP010000367.1 GCA_022865725.1 Methyloceanibacter sp.
CCGGCGACGACTCCGAGCGGCTGGCGGTCGGACCAGGTGTCGATCTCGGGGCCGACGTTGCGGCTATACTCGCCCTTGAGGAAATGCGGAATGCCGCAGGCAAAGTCGACGATTTCGATGCCGCGAGCGAGCTCACCATGCGCGTCGGCGTGCGTTTTGCCGTGCTCCTTGGAGATCGCGCGGGCGATCTCGTCGGCGTTACGATCCAGAAGCTCCTTGAAGCGGAACATGTGCTTAATGCGCTTCAGGGGCGGCGTCATGCCCCAGCCGACAGCCGCCTTCTTGGCGGCCGCGACGGCGGCATTCACCTCCTCAACCGTCGAGAGCGGCAGGTCGGCCGTCTGGTCCCCCGTCGCCGGGTCATAGACGGGCGCGACGCGCAACGAGAGGGAAGTGACCTTGCGGCCGTCGATGGCGTTCTGGATGGTTTCCATGGCAGCGACTTGACGTTCCTCAATGCGCAGTCTTGAGGACGCTTGAGAGGATATCGAACAGCTGGTCGATCTCCTTCTTTTCGATGATGAGCGGCGGCGCGAGCGCGATGATATCGCCGGTGGCGCGGACGAGGAGGCCGCGGTTGAACGCCTCGACGAAGTGCGTGTGGGCGCGCTTCGCCGGCTCGCCTTGGATCGGATCGAACTCGATGGCACCGACCAGACCGATATTGCGGATGTCGATGATGTGCGGGAGGCCCTTGAGCGCGTGGATGGCGTCCTCCCAGTAGGGCGCAAGCTCCGACGCGCGCGTCAGCAGCCCCTCCTCCTTATAGGTCTCCAACGTGGCGATCGAGGCGGCGCAGGCGACGGGGTGGCCCGAATAGGTATAGCCGTGGAAGAAATCGATGACGTCCTCCGGGCCGCTCATAAACGCGTCGTAAACTTTGGTCGTCACGAATACCGCGCCCATCGGAATGGTGCCGTTCGTGATCCCTTTCGCCGCGGTGATGATGTCGGGCGAAACGCCGAAATAATCGGCGCCGAACGGCGTGCCAAGTCGGCCGAAGGCGGTAATGACCTCATCGAAGATGAGCAGGATGTCGTGCTTGGCGCAGATGGCGGCGAGGCGCTGCAAATAGCCCTTGGGCGGGATCAGGACGCCGGCCGAGCACGCCACGGGCTCGACGATGACGGCGGCGATGGTTGAGGCGTCGTGCAGCGCCACGAGGCGCTCGAGATCGTCCGCAAGCTCGGCGCCATGCTCGGGCTCGCCGCGGCTAAAGGCATTGCGGGCCAGGTCGTGGGTGTGGCGAAGATGGTCTACGCCGGGGAGAAGGGCGCCGAACATCTTGCGGTTGTTGGTGATGCCGCCGACCGACGTGCCGCCGAAATTGACGCCGTGATAGCCGCGCTCGCGGCCGATCAGGCGGACTTTCGATGCGTTGCCTTTGGTCCGGTGATAGGCCAGCGCCATCTTGAGGGCGGTCTCGACCGACTCGGAGCCCGAGTTGGTAAAGAACACATGGTCGAAGCCCGGCGGGGCGATGTTGACGAGCTTCGAGGCGCACTCGAAGGCGCGCGGATGGCCCATCTGGAAGGTGCCGGCGAAATCGAGCTCGCCAACCTGCTTGCGGACCGCCTCGACGATCTTCGGCCGGCAATGGCCGGCATTGACGCACCACAGCCCGGACGTCCCGTCGAGCACGCTTCGTCCGTCGTCGGTGGTGTAGTGCGTGCGTTCGGCGCTGACGATCAGGCGCGGCGCCTTCTTATATTGGCGGTTCGCCGTGAACGGCATCCAGAATGCTTCGAGATCGTTGGTCGTGAGCCTTGCGCTCATGTAAGTGCCTATACTGTCTATTGAATTGAGAGGCTCACGCGATCCGGGTCACGGCTTCGGTGAGGCTCGTCTCGAAGATGTCCATGCCATCGCGCACGAGCGCATCGCTCGCCGTGAGGGGTACCAGGAAGCGGACCACGTTCCCATAGGTACCGCAGGATAGCAGAATGAGCCCGTTCTCGTTTGCCACCTTCATTAAGGCCTGGGTCAGTTGCGGCGCCGGCTCGGCGCTCGCGGCGTCCTTCACCAGCTCGATGGCACACATGGCGCCCAGGCCTCTCACATCGCCTACGCAGTTCAGGTTCGAGCGGCTCTTGATCTGGTTGCAGCGGTCGAGAATGATCTTGCCGATGACGTTGGCGCGGTCGCAGAGTCTTTCCTCCTCGATCGCGTCGAGCACGGCGTGCGCCGCCGCGCAGGCGACCGGGTTACCGGCATAGGTGCCGCCGAGACCGCCAGGGCTCGACGCATCCATGACATCGGCGCGCCCTGTGATGGCGGAGAGCGGAAAGCCACCGGCCAATCCCTTGGCCATGGTCACCACATCAGCCTTGATGCCTGCATGCTCGAGCCCGAACATTTTGCCTGTGCGCGCAAAGCCTGTTTGAATCTCGTCGGCGATCAGCAGAATGCCATGCTCGTCGCAAAGCGCGCGTAAGTCGCGGAGAAAGTCGAACGGAGCGATGTAGAAGCCGCCTTCGCCCTGCACCGGCTCGATGATGATGGCGGCGATGCTGGAGGGGTCGGCCGTGTACTTGAACAGGGCCCTGAGAGAAGCGAGGCTCTGCTCGCTGCTGACCCCGTGATAGATGTTGGGAAACGCGACGTTGTAGACATCGGCGGGGAAGGGTCCGAAGCCCTTCTTGTAGGGAACGACCTTGCCGGTCAGCGCCATGCCCATGAGCGTGCGACCGTGGAAGCCGCCGCTGAACGAGACGACCCCCGGGCGCCCCGTATAGGCGCGCGCGACTTTCACCGCGTTCTCGACCGCCTCGGCGCCGGTAGAGATCAACATCGTCTTGGCCGGGCCGGCGACGGGGGCAAGCGCGTTCAGCCGCTCGGCCAGGCGAACGTAGGATTCATAGGGCGTGACCTGGAAGCAGACGTGGCTGAACGCCTTCATCTGCTCCTCGACGGCGGCGACGATCTTTGGATGCTGATGGCCGGTATTGACCACGGCAATGCCGGCGGCGAAGTCGATGTAGCGCTTGCCGTCCTCGCTCCAGATCTCGGCGTTCTTGGCGCGCTTGGCGTAGATCGCGGTCGCATGGCTGACGCCGCGCGGCACGGCCGCTTCTCTGCGCGCATGAAGCTCGGCCGAATTTGGCATGTGCTTCCGTTCTCTCTTCCTAGAGCCTTCCTAGAGGCGTCTTAAAATGCGAAGCGTCAGGACTGGAGCACGACCGGGCTCGTGCCGCCCCAACTCACCCAGACCTTCTCGCCCGAGCTGAAATTGTCCTGGTCAAAGCGGGAGCGGTTGGCACGCGATATCCGGATCAGCCGGCCGTTGTCCAAGAGGACGTGGAAGATCGAAATATCGCCGAGATAGGAGATCTCCTTGATCTCGCCCCTGGCCACGTTGTGGGCGGCAGGACACTCGGGCACCGGGGGCGGCGTGTCAGCATCCTTATGCAGGTTCATTTTCTCCGGGCGGATCGCGACCCAGACGGTCGACGTCTCCTGGCCGAGGACGGCATGGGGGACGTGGACGCGATGCGGGTCGAGCTCGGGGCAGGCGAGGGTGGCCTCGTCGGGTTTGTCGTCGATCAGCGTGCCCTCGAACATGTTCACCGAACCGATGAAGTCGGCGACAAAACGGGAGGCTGGAAACTCGTAAAGATCTGAGGGCGTGCCGATCTGAGCGATCGAGCCCTTGTTCATGACGGCGACGCGCGACGCAATCGCCAGCGCCTCGGTCTGGTCATGGGTGACCATGATGAACGTGATCCCGACCTTCTGCTGCAGCTGGGACAGCTCGAAGCGCATGGCCTCGCGCAATTTGGCGTCGAGCGCCGAGAGCGGCTCGTCGAGCAGCAGGACCTTCGGCTTTTTCACCAGCGCCCGCGCGAGCGCAACACGCTGGCGCTGGCCGCCCGACAGTTGATCCGGCATGCGCGCGGCAAGGTGGCCGAGCTGTACGAGGTCGAGAGCTTCCTGCACGCGCCGGTCCCGTTCCGGCTGAGGCACGCCTTCGATCTTGAGACCGTAGGCGACGTTGTCGGCGACCGTCATATGCGGAAAGACGGCATAGGACTGGAACACCATGTTCACCGCGCGCTTGTTGGGCGGGATGTCTCCCATGTCCTGGCCGTCGATCACGATGTGGCCCTCGGTTGGCACCTCGAGGCCGGCCAGCATGCGCAGCAATGTCGTCTTGCCGCAGCCCGATGGTCCGAGCAGGGCGAAGAACTCTCCCGGCTCGATGTCGAGGCTGACATTGTCCACCCCGACCGCGGTGCCCCACCGCTTCGAAATGTTGCGGAAGCTGATGATGGGCTTGACGGCGGCTTCGGCGCCCTTGGCTAAAGCTTGATCCAAAGTTCTCATCCTCTACTTCTTCTGCGACCTGCCCTGCATCAGCATCATGAGGGCCATGAGCACGACCGTGAGCAGGATCAGCATGGTCGATGCGGCGTTGACCTCCGGCGTCACGGAGAAGCGCAGCATCGAATAAACCTTGACCGGGAACGTGATCGTGTCCGGCCCCGACGTGAAAAACGTGATCACGAAGTCGTCGAGC
>JALHTP010000368.1 GCA_022865725.1 Methyloceanibacter sp.
CCTTGCCGCGCTGCTCGGCGCCGGCAGCGCTGACGCTCAGCCGGTGGGCGGGGCTTCCTTGCGCGTCTGTGCCGATCCCAACAACATGCCGTTCTCCAACGAGAAGGGTGAGGGCTTCGAGAACAAGCTCGCCGAGCTCATGGCGCAAAAGCTCGATGCCCGGCTCGAATATTCCTGGTTTGCCGAAGCGACCGGCTATGTGCCGAACACGATGGGGCGGGAGGCCTGCGATCTCGTCATGGGCTATGCCCAAGGCACCGGGCTGATCGAGGACACCAACCCCTATTACCACACCTCCTATGTGCTGATTTACCGGCAGGACGATGCGAGCCTTCAAGGCATCGACCGGCTGTCGGATCCGCGTCTCAAGGGCAAGCGGATCGGCCTCTTCGCCCGCACGCCGCCGGCCAGCATCCTCGCCATGAATGGGCTCGTCGCGAATGCCAAGCCTTTCGAGATCAACGCCGACGACAGCGCCTCGCAGGTCACCATGACCATGATCGACGAGCTGGCTTCGGGCGATCTCGATGCGGCGCTATTGTGGGGCCCGGTCGCCGGCTACTACGCCGAGCGCGCAAGCGTGCCGCTCAAGCTGGTGCCGCTGGTCAAGGAGAACGCGGGTCCGAGCACCATCTACGGCATCACCATGGGCTTGCGCCCGAACGAGCCGCAGTGGAAGCACACGATCAACAAGCTGATCGTGGATAACCAAAGCGAGATTAATCTGCTCCTGCAAAGCTATAACGTGCCCTTGCTGGACGAGAAGGGCAATCTGATCACGGCCGCCGCGGCGGAACGTTGAGCGGCGCGCGGAAAGCGACGCCGGCTCGCGCCTGTTACATCTTGCAGAGACTCTCGGGCTCGTCGATGCCGAGCGTGTCCACCTCGATGTCGGGGTGGCTCGCATGCGGGAAGCCGCTCTGCGGGGAGATCGACACCGGCACCTTGTCGGTCGCGATCAGGATCGGCTGCCGGAACTGACCGTCCCAAGGGCGGTATTGCTGCTTGATGCCCTTGAAGGGGGCAAGCTGCAACTCGGGACCGTGGATGAAGGCGGCGATGGTGGCAAAATTTTCGCCGTCGTTGCGGGTGACCGCCTCGCCGATGGTGCGAGCGGCGACATAGGCCTGATAGTCGATCGGCAGGATCAGGCGCTTATAGTCTTTCTGGAAGTGATTGTTCATCTGGGTCGCGCCCCATTTCTCGTGGCCCGGGCTCCAGGTGGTGGCGGTGAGCCCCGTGGTGCCGGCCATGGGCCGCGCGTCGGCGCCGCCGCGATAGGGCATATACGGGCCGAATATCTGGCCCTCGTCGGCCACGACGATGATCTGGTAGTCGGGACTTGCGGCAAACGCCGCGTCGGCGCTCGCCTGCTTGCCGGGCGGAATGGTGCCGACATCGTCGCGGCGCCCGCCCGAGACGTCCTTGTACTCGCGCGTGTCCACGATGGTGGCGCCGAAGCGGGTGGCGGCGCGCTTGACCGCATCGGCATAGGCCAGGTCGCCCGGCGTCGAGCCGTGCACCAGCAGCCAATTGGTCCACTTCTTGATCACGAGATATTGGGCGAGCGCGTCAGCCAGCATGAAACGGTCGGGCACCACATGCATGATATTGGCGCGGCAGTTCTCTTGCCGGAGCGACACATCCGTGGCGCGGATATTGAAGAAAAGGACGTCCTTGCCCTTGGCCCAGTCAGAGAGCTTGAGGAGCGTGTCGGCCGAGGCGTCGACGATCATGAAATGGTGGCCGCTATCGAGGAGCTTCTGCGCCTCCACCACCGCCTGCTCCGGCGAGGCCACGGTGCTGACATCGAGGCTGTAGAACTCGCCGGTGAACTGGCCGCCGGCATTGTTCTCGTCGTTGGCCAATTTGGCGCCGGCGATGCCTGCGTCGGAGGGCTCGACATCCACGCGCGAAGCGGGCCGCGGATGATCGGTCATCTGCCGGATGTAACCGATCGGCACGGGATTCTTCGGCGTCGGCGACTGGGGAAGCTCGACCGTGAAGCCGCCTGGCTTATTGTCCGAGGCCGGTGCTTCCGCCGCAGGCGCCGCGCTGTCAGGAGCGGCCGCGGCTGCCGGAGGTTCATCGCCGGCCAGGGCCGGGGCGCTTCCCGGCAGGTTGCCGAGGAAGGACAGCGATCCGCACAAGCCGAGGACCGCGAAGGAATGCCTGAAAATGCGGCAAGGAGATTTGGCGACGAGTGACATGGTGACGGGACCGATTGGGCGGACAAAACCGCCATTATCCGTTGGCTGGAACCCGAACAATGGCGCTTGCCGGCGGGGGTTCGCTGAGGGCCGCGCAAGCGGTTTCGGCCCATGGTAGCGACAAAGAAATAGGCATTGCAAGGTGGAAACCCAGGCCGGGAAGTCTTGGTACCAAGGCGCGGCAGAGGGCTGACGACGCCTCTCCTTTGCCGCGGATATGGCTCGTTTCGCGCCGCATGGAGGCGTCGCCGAACTATTGTGGAAATCCCGTCCGTGGACCTCGCAGAATCAGCACACGTGCTATCGTGCGGCCATGGGATTTTCGGCGGGCGCGGCCATACGCTTCGGGTGGGAGACGTTCAAGCGGCGGCCGTGGTTCTTCGTGGGATCGACCTTCCTCATCCTGCTCGCCTCAGGTCTTTGCGACGGCTTCACCAGCGGCATCGACGCCGCGCTGACCGGCTCCGCCGAGGACCCGTCGATCATCGGCACGGTGATCAATTTCGCGCTCGGCACGCTGATCAGCATGGGCGCCACGGCGTTCTTTCTCGCCGCGCACGACAATCCCGACACCGTCGATCTTTCCGCGCTGTGGCATCCGCGGCCGTTTTGGAAATATCTCGGGGCGTCCATCCTGCTTGGTCTCGCGATCGGCATCGGGTTCGTTTTGCTGATCGTGCCGGGAGTCATCTTCGCGCTGATGTTCCTGTTCACGACCTTCATCGTGATCGAGCGCGAGCTTGGTCCGATCGATGCGATGAACGAGAGCAACCGGCTGACGCGCGGGCATAAATGGCAGCTGTTCGGCTTGGTGCTGTTGCTCGTGCTGATCAATCTGCTCGGGGTGCTGGCGTTCATTGTCGGGATTCTGGTCTCGATTCCCGTTTCCACGCTCGCCTTCGTGCACGCCTATCGCATGTTGGGCGGCAACGCGGAGACGCGCCCGGCCGACGCGGCGATCGCCGCCTGACGCCGAGACCGGGCCGCGAAATTTCCAACACAGCGAAGAAAGTTGTTGTCTATTCCGCGGGGACCAGCGGGCGCTCGGCCTTGGCGGCTTCGGCGGCGTTGCGCGGATTGCGATAGACGAATGGCGTCGGCGGCTTGGCCGCTTCCGCGCGGGCAAGCGCCACCATCTCGCCGTGATAGGGCGACAGCGCGCAAGCGGGGTCGGTGTTGGCCGCGTTGCCGGTGATCGCCATGGCCTGGCAGCGGCAGCCGCCGAAATCGATCTCCTTGAAGGCGCAGGAGCGGCAGGGCTCCTTCATCCAGGAGGTGCCGCGGAAGGCGTTGAAGGCATCGGAATTGAGCCACATGTCGAGCAGCGGACGATCCTGCACGTTATCGAAGGCGAGCGTCTTGATCGTCTCCGCGGCGTGGCAGGGGAGCACCTTGCCGGCGGGGGTGATGTTCATAAAGCCTTTGCCCCAGCCGCCCATGCAGGGCTTCGGGCGCTTGGCGTAATAGTCGGGCACGACCATGTCGATGGTGAGCACGCCTCTCAGCCGCTCGCGCTCGCGCTCGACGAACTCGATCGACTCCAAGGTCTGATCGTAAGTCGGGATCAGGGCGGCGCGGTTGAGATAGGCCCAGCCGTAATATTGCACATGGGCCACTTCGAGCCGCTGCGCGCCGAGCTTGATGGCGAGCTCGATATAGCGGCCGACATTGTGGATGTTCTGGCGGTGGATCGGGGCGTTGACGGTCAGCGGCAGGCCAAGCTCGGTCACCCAGCAGGCGACTTCGAGCTTCTTCGCGGTGGCGCCGGGATAGGCGCCGATCCGCTCGGCGTTCTCAGCGTCGACATCCTGGAACGAGATCTGGACGTGATCCAGCCCGCGCTTGGCGAGGTCCTCGAGACGGCCGCGATTGAGCGTGACGGCGGCGGTGATCAGGTTCGAGTAGAGGCCGGCCTCGGACGCGGCGGAAACGATGTCCTCGAGGTCTTTGCGCGCCGTGGGCTCGCCGCCCGAGAGATGCACCTGGAGGATGCCCATCTCGCCGGCTTGGCGCATCACCGAGCACCACATCTCGGTGGAGAGCTCCTTGTTGACGCGCTCGAGCTCGAGGGGATTGGAGCAATACGAGCATTGCAGCGGACAGCGATGCGTCAGCTCGGCGAGCAGGCCGACGGGAGCGCGCTCGCAAAGGGCGGCTTGCGCGTCGCCGCTCGCGCCCTCGGTCGGCTCGTCGTCGACGACGAGGGTCTCGCAATGTCCGTTGGTCTTAAGCTCCTCGGTCATCCCTTTATATATCCCTTGTCTGCCAGGCCTTGGAGCAGATCGAGCACGTCGGCGCGGATCACGTCGGCCGGTGCGGAATACTCTTTGGCGAGGGCCTCGACGATGTCCTCCACGTTTCTTTTGCCGTCGCAGAGCTTGAGCACTGCGACGGCGGTTTGGTCGGGCGTCAGCACCCGCTCGGGCGCCAACAAAATCCAACGGCCTCGCCCCGCGTCGTGGCGGAGCTTCAGATAGGCCGGCAAATGCGGCCGCGTCTCCGGTTCGACGATCAGCCGTACAGGGGACGAGGTTTCGTTCATGCCTTGGCCGGCACGAATGCGCCGGGCGGGACTAGCCCGGGCTCGACATAGGCATAGTGAAGCGCATCGAGCTGCGCCCAAAGCACGCTACATTTGAATTTCAACGCATCGAGCACCGCGGTCTGCGCCTCGGGCGTGCGCGCGTTGCGCTTCACATAGTCCAGCGCGAAGGCGGCATCGTCCGGCGCCTGCGTCAGGCGGCGCTTGAAATATTGCATCACCTTGTCGCTGATGAAGTCGTAGTTCTCGAGCATGCCCGTGATGCGCTCTTTGTGGATCTTGGGCGCGAACAGCTCGGTGAGCGAGGAGGCGACCGCCTCGACCAGGGTCTTCTCCCGCACGAAATTGACATAGGCCTCGACGGCGAAAACGGTCTCCGGCAGGGCACCCTTCCTCGAAATGACGTAATCGCGATCCAGCCCCAGACCGTCGGTCAGCACGAGCCAGCGCTCGATGCCGCCTTCTTCTTCGCCGAAGCCGTCATGATCCATGATGCGATGGATCCAGTCGCGCCTGAGCTGGCGGTCGTGGCACCGGCTCATCAAGGCTGCGTCCTTGCGCGGCACCGCCGACTGATAGCAGTAGCGGTTCAGCGCCCAGGCCTGCACCTGGCCTTTGTCGAGCTTGCCGCCATGCAGCAGCTTATGAAAGGGATGCCTATCGTGGTAGCGCTCGGCGCCGATGGCGCGAAGCTCCTGCTCCAGTTCTTCGGGGCTCATAATCTTGGTCACGGCCGTTACCTCTTCCTACCCAATCCTGATGAGGAACAGGGTCGTCCTCCCTAGAATTCGCCGCCTTGATGCACGTCAACGGCCCACCGGCGACGCGGTCAACCTCGAGGCATATCTCTACAGACGGAATATAGGAAGCCCAGGTGAGCGATGCATGATCTGCGCATGAACGCTAGCTGCATACCACATTAAGAAAACCTGAACGGAAAGTTTGGCAAGGCGGTTGCTGAGGGTAGTCCAAGTCGCGATCGAGCGCCATTCCTGGCGGGAGGCGCGAGCGCCAAAACGAAACGGCGACCAGGCTTATCGCCGGATCGCCGTTCGCATTCGTTCCGAGATGAGAAGAGCGGATTAAGCGCGATCCAGCTCTGCCGGCAGGTAACTCGTGACCTCCATGCCGGACTCCGTCTCGTCAATCGTCGGCTTCTGCCACTCACGCATTTGCAGCTCTCCTTCCGCGAATTGGGTCCAAGCTTCGGCCGGTGCAGCCAATCGTTTTGCGAACCCGGATTTGGCTGCCCGGTTGTGCGATTTGAATATGCTTGGCGCTCATGATAAGTTCCAATCGTATTTCCTTATAGGAAGCATAAGCTGTCCTTATGGGATGCATAAGCGGCACTTATCGGATGGTCTCGTCGGATGGTCTCGCTCCGCCAATTGCGCTACCTGGAATCGCTGGAGGAAACCCGCCATTTTGGACACGCGGCGCAAGCCTGCGCGGTCAGCCAGCCCGCGCTCAGCATGCAGATCAAGGAGCTCGAGGACGAGCTCAAGGTAAGCTTGGTCGAGCGCCGAAAGTCGGGCATCGAGTTCACCGAGCAAGGCGAGGAGATCGCAAAGCGGGCGCGCACCATCCTGGCGTATGTGCGCGACCTGCTCGACTACGCCCAGCATCAGGAGGGGGTGCTGTCGGACGTGTTGAAGCTCGGCGCAATTCCCTCGATCGCTCCCTATCTTGCGCCGACGGCGCTGCCGGAGCTGCAGCGGCGCTTTCCCGGGCTCAACCTGCAGCTGCGCGAGACCGTGACCTCAAATCTCGTGCGCGATCTCGTGACCGGAGACCTCGATCTCATCCTCGTCGCGCTTCCCATCGACGATCCCGAGGTCGAGACGCTGCATCTGTTCGACGACCGGTTCATCCTCGCGACCCAGGCGACCGAGGGCAATCAGCGGCTGCGCCACGCTAATGCCGATATGCTGCTGCACGATCGCCTCCTGTTGCTGGAGGAGGGACATTGCTTGCGCGACCAGGCGCTCTCTTATTGCCATATGCTGACGCCGGAGGCTCGCGAGAGCTTCGGCGCGTCGAGCCTCGCCACCATCGTGCAGATGGTGGCCCACGGTTACGGCATCACGCTGCTGCCGGAGATGGCGATCGCGCGCGAGGTCCATGCCAGCGGCGGCATTCGGTTGTTGCGCTTCAACGCGCCGGAGCCGAAGCGGGAGATCGGGCTTGCCTGGCGCAAGACCTCGCCGCGCAAGAGGGACTTCATTCAGTTCGCGGAGTTGCTGCGCGACGTCGCGCCCGGACCGGGAAAACATGCGCTCAAGCGGCGCAAAGCGCGGTAGTGCAGATAAGGAGCCGCTCAAGCAGCGCAAAGCGCGGTAGCGCATCGAAAAAGGGAGTTGGGAGACGCTGACGATCAAAATCCTCATCCTGGCCGTCTTGGCGCTCTACGCCAAGGCAGGCGCGGTCGCCTTGAGGCGGCCGATCTCCGACTTCTATGTCGCGGGACGCCTCGTGCCCGGCATGTTCAACGGCATGGCGATCGCCATTTGCCTGATCCCCGTGCTGGCTTTTGCCGATCTCGCCGGCGCGCTCGGCCAGGGATGGGACGGGGCTCTCCTGCTTGTCCTCGGCGGGGGAGGAGGCGTGCTTCTCATCGCGTTCGTGCTCGCGCCTTATCTCCGCAAGTTCGGCGGCTACACCATTGCGGATTTTCTCGGCGAGCGGTTCGGTGGAACGGGCGTCAGGCCGCTCGCCGTGCTCGCGGTCATCTTGTGCTCCTTTCCCGCGCTCGCCTTGGCGCTAATGGGTTTGGGCGCCATCGCCACGCGCGTTTTCGGCGTCGATGCCGCGACGGGGACCGCGCTTAGCGCGGGCATGCTCCTTCTGTGCAGCTTCGCCGCGGGCATGCGCTCGGCAAGTCTCACGCAGATCGTCCAATACGCCGTGCTGCTGGCCGCCTCCGTCGTCGCGCTGGCGCTGCTCTTCTGGCAACACGGAGCGGTGTTTTCCGGGATCGAGCCCGCCGCCCTCAAGACGGCGCTGGCAACGCTCAAGCTGGACAGTTTCGCCGCGGAGGATCGCCTCAACCGCTTTGCGCTGCTGTTCTGTGTTGGCGCGGGGACGGCGTCGCTGCCGCATCTTTTGATGCGGGGCCTGGTCACGCCCTCGATCGAGGAGGCGAGAACCTCGTTTCTCTGGGCGCTGCCGTTTACCGCAGCGCTCTGCCTTGTCGCAGCGCCTTGTCTCGCGCTGTTCGGGGCAATGCCGGCCGCTTCGTCCAATATGAGCGCGATACTGTCTTTCGGCTTCGCCGCTATTGGTGCGATTGCCGCTCTGCTCGCTGTCGGGAGCGGGCTCGTCATCGCCGTCGCCCATGCGCTCTCTTACGACCTCTATTACAAGAGCCTGCATCTCACCGCCTCGACGGAACGGCGCATCCTCGTGGCGCGGGCGGCGATCGTGCTTGTGGCGGGGCTGGCCGCCTGGGCCGCTTCCGCCGCGCCCGAAACGATCCTCGCCCTGACGGGAGCGGCCTTCTCGCTTGCGGCGAGCACGCTGCTTCCGGTTCTCCTTCTCGGCATCTGGTGGAAGCGCACGACCGGCGAGGGCGCGCTTGCGGGCATGCTCGCAGGGCTTGCCGTGTGCCTCTATTACATGCTGGCGCCGCGCTACATCCCGTTCGCCTTCTACGAGACCTCGAGCTTCCTCGCAAATGCCACGCAGGACGAGGCGGCGCGCTATGCGGCGCTTAGGCAGAGCTATTACCTCGCCGACGAGGCGACGCGGGCTGCGGCGTTGGCGGCGTGGGAGGAGACGGCGCGCGGGGTCGCCAATTGGGGCGGCATCAAAAGGGATTTCGCCGCTCTGTTCGCCGTGCCCATCGGCTTCGCGGTGATGATCGGGGCGAGCCTCTTCACGCCGGCCCCATCGAGAGACGTGCAGGATTTCGTCGAGGATCTCCGCAAGCCGCAGCCCGCATAGCGGATCGAGCTCACTCTACTGCGCGGGCGGATTGGCAGCCGATTGCGATTCCGCGTCCGATGCATCGCCGAGCACGCGGAAGGAATCGCGGAAGCGCTCGGCATCGTCGCCGGTGGCGTGACTCTTCGGCCCCGCGGTGACCAGCATATAGATGCGGTCGCCGGCAGGCACGACGTCGATCAGGTGACTGAGCTTGCTCTTGCCGTCGTCGGCGATCGCTTCGAAGCCGGAACGCCCGGCGATGGTCACCGGGCCTCGCTTGCGCAAGCGCGACTCGCTGCCTTTGGCGTAGGCGTTGACGAGCTTGAGGTAAGCGTCCGTGTCGGGGTTCGGTCCTTTGCCGGCCGGATATTCGAACACGACCACGCTATAGACGGTGTCCTCGCCGACACTCACCTGGAAATCGTATTGGATCATCGGGTTCTGGCCCTCGACGGGCGCGCTCGTCGTCTTGGGCGCGCCCGGGAAGGACACGGCGAAGCCCCGGTCGGTCGATTGGAACTCCGTCCATTGCGGTTCCTCCGGTGCCGTTTGCGCCGGGGGCTGGTCTTCCGCGAAAGCGGTGGGGACCGCGCTCGCGAGCAGAGCCAAGCCCAGCACTGCGCTTCGGATCGACATCGCCGGGATCCTCCTCATCGCCTTCCGCCCGAATCGGCATCTTAGCCGATCCCGCGCGAGGGTTCACCCGCCCGCTCGCGTCCCCGGCCTAGCCTTGAGGCGACGATTTCAGGGCCCTTTCATACATGGCCTCGACGTCTTTCTTGAGGGCGCGGCGAGAGTCGGGGCGGAGATAGAGCATATGGCCGCCGGCATAGTCCTCGATGGTGATCGGGCTTGCGCCTTCCAGCGGGCTCAGCTGGTTCACGAGATAAGCCGGCGCGAGATAAGGGGTGATCAGATCGGTATAGCCCGCGGCGATCAGCACTTCGAGCGTGCGGTTGGTGGCGCGGGCGTCTTGAATATCGTCGAGCACGCCGGCATAGCCCTGCCGCGTCGGGCTCGTGCCGAAATCCCATTTCGAGCGCACGTCGCGATTGAGCAGGCGATAGGTCGCGTCGGTCTTGTAGCCGAGCTCGTCCTGGGCATATTGCACGAAGGCGCTGGTCCAGAGGGGGACGGTTGAATCGAGCACGGGGTCCGGTCCGTGCGGCCAGGAGCTGGCCGGATTGGGATCGGGGCCACTCACGCTTCCGTCGTAGCGGCTCAGCACCTGGCCATTGGCGCGGTCGAATTCCTTGATGAAGGTGCTGGGCGGGATGCGCGCGAAATTCCGGCGCACGATATCGGCCGGCAGCCCCGTGAGTTTCGCCACTGTCTCGCTCGCTTCCGCGGAACCCTTTGTGGCGCCCGAAGCAAGCGCCACGAGGTAGTCCGACAGCGCATAACGCTCGGCCTCTTGCAGCGCTTCCGACAGGGCCTCGCGTCCGGTGACGCCGTGGCTCTCGAGATTGACCGCGGCATAAGACGGCAGGCTGAGCGCCCAGGGAAGAGGGTCGTAATCCTCGCCGTTCAGAAGCGCGAATTCGAGCGCGGGCGAAATGAGCACGAGCCCGTTCGGCGAGATGCCGCCGGTCTTCTGCAGCGCGCGCGTGATCGTCGCGGCGCGAAAGCCGCCATAGCTCTCGCCCGCCAGGAACACCGGCGAGGTCATGCGCGCGGCATCGATGAGATAGAGCCGGATGAAATCGGCAAGCGAGTCGGTGTCGTGCTCGACGCCCCAGAAATCGCTTTCGTCCTTGCCCTCGCTGGCGCGGCTATAGCCGGTGCCGACCGGATCGACGAAGACGAGATCGGTGAAGTCGAGCCAGCTCGAATCGTTGACGGCGAGGCGGGGAGGGGGGCCGAGCAATTCTCCGTTGGCAGTCACCTCCACGGTCTTGGGCCCGATGGCGCCAAGATGCAGATAGGCCGATGCGGCCCCCGGGCCGCCATTGAAGACGAAGGTGATCGGCCGCTTCTTGTCTTGCGGCTCCCGCACATAGGCGACGTAGAAGATGCTGGCGAGCGCCTTGTTATGGGCGTCGCGGAGCGGGAGCATGCCGGCCTTCGCGCTATAGGCGAGGTCGGTTCCGTCAAGGCTGATGCTGTGTTGGGTGATGGAGGGAGGAGGCAGGGGATCGGCTGCGACGTCCCCCTCGCCAGGCTTTGCCTGCTCGCTCGGCGCGGCAGCCGCTCCATCGCCCGGCTTCGCGTGCTGGTCGGCTTGCGTGCTCGATGCCGCTTCAGCCGGGTGTTTGTGCGCCCCGATCTGCCGCTCTTGGAGCGCGTCTTGGGCCAGCGCGCTTAAGGGGAAAACAAGAAGCGCAAAGAGCGCCCCGATCTTCAAGCCACGCCAGAGGCGGTGCAAAGGCTCCGTCACGTCATTCTGCTCCAGTTTCGATGCTGCGGGAGTGTGCCGAAGGGGTGTGTCGCCACAAAGGTAGGAGCGCAGGCCGCCGGAAACCAGGGGCAGCTTAGGGGAAGCATAGGGCCACCGCGAGACGGCCGCTTTGCCCCAATCGAGGGCCAGGCGTTGTAAAGACGCCACGTTCCCCGCCGTTCGCCGAAGGAAGCGATAAAATGATAGGCCATTATGGGTTTGGCCGTTAATGTAAAGGTTGGCGCAGAGCTGTCAGCCACGCAGGGCTGACTGGTTCCGGCGTTTCCCCGTTTCGCGTCCTCGCCGGGATCGGTACCTGCGTTGCGCCCCTTAATGGCGGCAAGGACGTTTGGCAGCCTTGTGCGGCCCTGAGGCTTCCACGACGGGGGAGCGGAAGCCTCGTCCGGCAGCGTTCGGACTCCCCCGGAGGCGCCATCGTTATGAGTCTTGTGCCAGATGAGGCTCGCCATGGACCCGGATTTTAGGGGAGCCATTCTGCATGGTCAGTCCGATGCGTGAGAAGCGCGCATGGCCCCCGCGGGAGAAGGATGCCGACGCGGAGGCCGTCGCTGCGTTCGAAGCGACCGTCGCCGTCGTCAAGGAGACCGTGGTCAGGTCCGGCGAGGTCCTCGTCTCGGCGAAGGAGGATCTCAACGACCACAAGCGCTGGCTCAAGGTTCAAACTGCGGCGGTCGAGGCGGACCGGGAACGGCATGACCGCTGGCTGCACCGCCAGCGGGCGCGCCAAGAGGCGCTCGAGCGGCGAGAGCAAAAGCGCGCGCGGCGCCGGCATATGCGCCAGGCAGCCGTGCAGTCGATCACGAGCGCCGTGTCGGCGGCCGTGCAATCGATCATGGGCGCCCTGTCGGCCGCGGCGTTCGCGGTGAGGTCGGCGCTGTGGTTTTTGGCGGCGAAGACGATCGCCGGCCTCAACACCATCGATGCCTTGGCGGCCAGCGGCTTGCGCTTCGTGGGCGCGAGGCTCCGGGATCTCGGGCTCTATGTGGCGGATGCGGTTTGGCGCGCGCTGCTGTTTGCCGGCAGGACACTGCGTTCGCTTGCGCTTTCTGTCCGGGCGCTCTTTGTTGCAGCTCTATCGTCGCTTGGCGGAGTGCTCGCGGCCGGCGCGTCGCGCATCTCGGCCAAGATCCATGATCTTGCGCCTTCGGTCGGCAATTTCCTTTCGGTTTCCTTCGGCGGGATCGCGGCGAGAGGTCATGATACTTCGCGCTCCATAGGACGATGGCTTGGGGAGTGCTTCGCATGGCTCGCCGCCAAAGCGAGCCTCTCGGCGCATTCCGCGGGCGAAGCGCTCGCGCCAGTCTTGAGCCATGTCGCGGCAAGAGCCCACACGCTGGCGCCGGCGCTCTCCGCGGCACTCGCCAAAGCGGGCCACGCCGCCGGGCATTATGCCAAGGAAGGGGCCTTGCGCGCCCAAAAACTCCTGCCGTCGCCCAAGGCCTCTCGGGTTGACGGCGAAAACGCGGTATCCTTGCCTCAGCGGGTAGGGGGATTTGAACTGAGCCAGATGCTGATTATCGCCGGAGCTCTCTTGCTGGTTTGCGGCGGCCTGATGCTGGGCGGCGGGCTGATCTTGCGCGCGGGCACGCCGTCCCCGATCGTTACCGCCTCGCCCTCGGAGCCCATCGCGTGGCTGTTCGAGCACAAGACGCTCCCGATCGATGAGCGTTCGGTATTCGCTTTCGCCGCGACGCCTGACGGCGTACGCATCAAGGGTTTCGCGATCGGCGGGGTCAATATGTCGGAGCAGCCGGTCGGCTCGCTCGGAGGCATCGTCAAGCCGGATCTGCAAGCTCACGATCTCAAGCTCGCGCTGAGCGTCGAAACGCCGGAGGACCATGCCAGCGAGGCGCAGCCTTCCGAGGCTGAGGCCGCCGGCGCATTGGCGGACGGCGCGGTCCCCTCACAAGCTCCGTTCAAGCTCGTCTTTCTCTTCCCCGCGGCGAATGGCGGGATGACGCCCCATGACGTGCTCGCGGCTTACGGCGGCCTGATGCTCAAGGTCCACTACGAGGCGGAGGGCAAGCAGAAATCCTTCATCCAGTATTTGCCGGCCTCGCTGCTCCAGGAGCAGCTCGACGAGATCGTGGCCGAGGCCAAGGGATCTTAGAGGCCAAGGGATCTTAGAGGCCAAGGGGTCCTAGAGGCCAAGGGATCTTAGACGAGGCCGCGCGGCGAGGGCCTCGGCCGCACCTCGCTCCGGACAGCGCTCAGAAGCAGTTGAGCGAGGGCGACGCGCAGCCTCTGATGCTGAGACAGGCCTTGAACTGGCTACAGCATCTCAGACTGCAACCGGCCGTCTCGGAGGAGGGGTTCAAGGCCGTGGCAGTGCAGATGCTGCCGCAGGAGCGAAAATCGTCATTGCAGACACGCACGCTCTGGCTGCCGGGGCCGCATGGCGATTTGGGGGGCTGGAGCGATTGGACGGGGGCTGGGGAGTTGCTGCCTGGGGCCGGAAGTCCTGTCGCGCCCTGGTTTGCGTTCGTGCCTTGTTGGGCTTGCACCTGTCCTGCCGAAACAGCGAGGAGCAGCCCAACGACCAGAAGCACATATTTGATCATAAGATTGCGCCCCCCCGATCGACGTTTGCCGTGCGATCGCGACTAGCGTCCCTCCAGATGGCCGAGGCCGTCAAGTCCAAGTTGATCGCCACGCCGTCGCCCATCACCAAACGGCCAAAAAGACGCGTAAGGGTAGTAAGGAAAGGAGCCGCCGGTTTGCGATCTCACCTCATCGCCTTGCTCTTGCTGGCGCCGGCCGCGTCCGGCCTGGGCTGCGCCAGCCAGGACCAGGCAACCAAGGCGGCGGAGCACGCCGCAATGGAGAGCGAGGACGATGCGACGTGCCGGCAGAAGGGCGCGGAGGGAAGCCCAGCCTATGTCGATTGCCGCAAGAGCCTCGCCGAGGCGAAGGTCAAGCAGGGCGCCGTCCAAGAGCAGAAGCGAAGAGATTTCGACCGGGTGCTCGGCGCCGGAACCGACGGCCAGAACAACTATTGATTTTGTTGGTGCCGGCTGGAGGACTCGAACCCCCGACCTACTGATTACAAATCAGCCGCTCTACCACCTGAGCTAAGCCGGCATCTCTGGAGCCAAACGAGTTAAGCGCCAAGCTTGTGGAAGGCAAGCCTCGCGGGAGTTCAGAACCGGTAGCTGATGTCCCCATACACGCCGAAGCGCTCGCTGGTGAATTGCTTCAGCTCCCGCGCGATAGGGCGTGACCGACCGAAGGGAGGGCCCGCCAAGAACACCAGCCTCCGTCCGCTATACCCCCAGCTTCGGCCGAAGTTGCTGCCGAATGGCGGAACGGTCAAAGTGGGCCAAAAGCAGAACTCAACGGATTTCTGCCATCCCCGGCGCGGATAGTATGTCCAGGTGGATTTGGAGGGTTTGCCCTTGATCAAACTTCGAAAGAAGGCCCCCGTTGTGAGGCCGCCGAAAACGGCGGCAGGGCCGTCCGTTGCCCGCAATGGGCAACGACATCATGACGATGGAACTACTGCATTAGGGAGAAAACGCAATGACCAAAAATTCGGTCGCTTTCGTTCTGGTTCTGCTGCTTTCCGGAACGGCCGCCGTCGCCGCCAGCAGCTGGGCTGACAACTTCACAATGCTCGACACCGATGGCAGCGGCACGATCAGCCGCTCGGAGTGGGACGCGAACTCGGGGAAGCTCGATCCTACGATGAACCCGACCCTTCAGACGATGGACACCGACAACAGTAACAGCGTCGGTGCGGCCGAATGGGCTGCGGCCGAAGGAATGAAGACGGCCATCGGCAACAACTGTAAGGAGTCCACGTCTTCCTGGTGTCCGTGCCAGAACCATCCTGAAAAGCCGGAGTGTCAGAAGTCGAATTAGCGCTTGACCCACCGGCACCGGTTCAAAGGCGGTTGGCGATGAGCCAATCGCCTTTGTCATTTTAGGTGCGAGCGGGGTCGGAATTTGCGCCGGGTTTTAGGGCGATGGACAAGGACGGGAAAAGGAAGGCAAGCCTCGCGGGAGTTCAGAACCGGTAGCTGATGTCCCCGTACACGCCGAAGCGCTCGCTGGTGAATTGCTTCAGCTCCACCTCTTCGTCGAAATGGACGAACTCGCTCTTGCCGTCGACCGTCGCATACCAATAGCGGACGCCGGCGCCGGCCGACTAGCACGGCGTGAAATCGTAGCGCAAGGCGGCTTCGAGCTGATAGCCCCAGCCGAGCCCGCGATCCACGACGTTGGGGACGCGGCCGAGATCCTGGCGCAAGAAGTGACTGTCCTCGTTCCACACATAAGCCACAGGCAGCACGGCAGCCTCGCCCATCACCCGCAGCCGATTCCAGAGCTTGAGCTCGACCTCGCCGCCGAGCCGGAGCGAGGACCAGTTCGCCTGGTTCTCGATGACTTCGGTGGAGAAGGGCACGACGACGGTCCCCGGAGTTCCGCACAAGGCGCCGTCAATGTCATCCTTGTTGCAGCGCACCCCGTAGGCCGTCGCCGTCTCTTGCCAGAAATTGAAACCGATAAAGGGACTGAGCGAGAACTTGGTGGCGCGGTCGATCAGCGCGAAATGCTGTCCGACATCGATGGTGCCGTAGATCAGGTCGTCGCCCTTGAGCTTGCTGAAGGTGTCGGAGAATTTGATCTGGCCGGCGTAATAGTCCTCGTCGTCGAGGCTGTCGCCGCTCAAGCCGCCGCCGCCGACAAAGCCCTTGGCGAAGGTGTCGGTTTCGTTCCGCGCGTACCAGAAGAACTCGCCGGAATAGCCGTCCATGTCTTCGTATTTCAGCACCGAGGTGGGGTTGCCGTACGCCGGATTCTGCCGGCTCGAATTGATGCTGAAATGCGTCTTGCCGACGCTTTGCCAATAGCGGACGCCAAGCTCGAATCTCGGCTCGAGCATGGGGGGCAGGGGGATGGCGTAGACATTCGGCACTTGGACAGTCTGTGCCCGCGCGCCGGTGCCGATAAAGGCGACCGCGCACACTGCCAGAACCCAGCCCTTGCGCATCGAATGCGGGCCTCGAAAAATCGGTGGAATGAGCCCTTCGCTCATCAGCCGACAATGCAAGGCGTGTGGTTAAGGCAGGATTAAGAATCGTCCCGCAATAGGACAGGATTTGGCGGTGCCGCTATTTGCGGCGGCTCGCCAGGAGTCCGGCGACGAAGGCGATGGCGAGCAGCGTCACGGGCCCGACTTGCTGCATCGCCTGGCCGACACCTTGCTCGAGCATCCCGGCGCCTTCGCCGCGCGCCGCCAGCATGCTTGGCGCTTGCGGCTTTCGCTTCCGCGCAAAGAGGGGAAGCGTGGCGAGGATCAGGACGCCGAGCAGAGCCAGGGCGGCGGCAACGATGCCCGCCGCCTCGGCCGGGGTGAAGCCATGCGCGACCAGCGCCTGATAGGCGGCGAGCAGGCCGAACGCGGCGGCGCCGATGAGCAGGACCGCCGCGACGGCAACCACGACGGCCTGCCTGAGCGAGCGCTCGACCGATTCCTTGATGCGCAGGCCGACCTGGAGCGATGAGAGCAGCGCGAGCGCCGAGCGGAGCATGGACCCTTCGCCTAGCGACGCGTGAAGACACCAAACAGGAAACCTAATCCTGCGGCGATGGCGACGGCCTGGAGGGGATTGCGCCTGATGGCCTCCTCGGCCTCATAGGCGGTCTCCATCGCCTTGTCCTGCGCGCGATTGACCTGGCCCTTGGCGATGCGGCCGACAGTCGAGGTGAGGTTCTGGACGTCGGCGCGGATCGCATCGATCTGGTTGGCGAGCTCATCCGCGTCGCGGGGGCTGGCGCCGGCGCGCTTGGCGCTCGAGCGGATATCGCTATCGGCTGATGACATTGGGTTTTTCCTTCCCTGGAGAGATGGCTCGGGGGTGACGTGGCATAGGCAACTCTGCGCGGGCGGCTTGGTTCCGTGGCGCGCTTTTGGGGAAAGCTTTGCGACGCGAGTTGATGGGCGCAAGACCGCCGCTGTCAAGGGGCGTGACGCGGAAGACACAGCCGATGCGCTGGCATGGTTGCCGGAGACTTGCCTCGGGCATGGCGGCCTTCTAGACTTTAGTTTGCGCCGAGGGGTTTGCTCGAGGGGGCATGAGCATGGGCACTTGCAGGCTTAGCTTGGCGGTCGTCGCCATTTTGACTCTCCCCATCGTCTTCAAGCCGGCGCCTGCCAGCGCCGTTGCGGCGTTGGCGGTCGCGACCATGCCTGCCGCCGCGCCGCTGCGTCCGCTCGCCGCCGCGCATTTCCGCAAGACGCAGTCCTTTTATTGCTATCCGCGGAACTATTGGTGGTTCTATCGGCCCTACACCACCGGACAGGACGGCCACCCCCGCTGCATGCCCTATTTTCATTATCTCGAGCCGACCTATGACGGCGGCCGCGGCCGGCCAAACCGCTACGTCAAATAAGTCGCAGGGAATGCGTTGGGGCCCCACGCCTCGCGCGCGGCCGATGACAACGCGGCGTTAACCCTACCGATACTTGCAAGCGGTAGCCTTCAGGCGCCTTCCCGACGATTCGACAACGGGGAGGGTAGCCCCCTGAGTGGAGTCGTAAGATGAAAGTCGTGTTGAGTTTTGCCGCCATGCTCGTGCTGGCGGTCGGCGTTGCCGTTACGGCGGTCGACACCGCCAGTGCCCAGTGCGCCGCGCCCTGCGGCGCCATTCTCGTGCCCGCACCCAATCCGATCCCGTTACGCCGCCTCGTTGTCCGCCCCGCGCCGGTTGTCGCGCCGTGCGGAGTCGGCTGCGTCAATGGAGCGGCCGCTTACGCCGCTCCTCCGCCATGCGGTCAGGGCGGCTGCGGCGGCACGGCCTTCGTCTATTATCCGAAGCGCGTCTATGCCTATTGGAAGCAGCCGGGTTACACCGCGTGCTATCCCGGTGTTGGGAATTGCTACTGGCGCAGGGACTGCTGGTACGACTCGTTCGGCCGCCGCTTCTGCAACTAGGGCGTGGACGCATAAACTGAACGAAAAATCGGATGACGACTTCGAGCCGAGGACGGACCTCAATCAGCCGGTCGGAGGCTTGCCGGTGTTGACTGCCA
>JALHTP010000369.1 GCA_022865725.1 Methyloceanibacter sp.
ACTCCAAATCAGGTTGACAATCCCCTGTTGCATTTCGCTGTTCAGCGAGGTGGCCGAGGCAGAGCCGGGGTTGAAACCGAGCGCATAGGACGGGTAATCTTGCCACGCGAACGAATAGGCGAGGTTGCTGCGCAGCTTCGTTGTCCAGAAGCGGCGGTAGGCTGCGGTCACTCCATGGGTTGGGAGAGCATCGAAATTGAAAGTCGTCAGCGTTCCCGGCAAGCCGATATTCGATAGGGCATCCTGGCCGAAAGTGTTGCCTCCGAAATAACGCCCGATGCCCTCCCCATAATAGGCCATGCCAATGAGCTGATCCGGGCCGAAAAACCCTGACAGCGCTCGCATCGGTACGGTCGCGGACGCCGCGAGCCCCCAGCCGGCCGTGTCTTTTGTGAGGGCTGGCGGCGCGACGGCCGTGCCGGCGGTGCGGATCGTCAGATCTCGCAGCACACCGCGCACGTCGAAATCCCAGCCTGCATTGCTATATTCTAGGCGGCCAAGCAGGTCCGGCATAGAGTTGAATGCGGGGCTGAGACCACCCTCGACGCTGCTGGTCGGGGTGAAAATCCCGTCGACCGAGGTGTATTGTGTCTCCGGCGTCTCCAACGAGACATAGCCGGTTAAATTCGGAGCCAGCTTTCCGGTCGCACGGATCTGCGGTTGGCGCACGAAGGATTGGTTGAGGTTCGTCGAGTCGATCAAAGTCTCGAACATACCCTCGTTCCACAGGCTGTTTGCTTGGCCGATCAGCACGCGGAATTCATCGGTGCCGAGTTCACCCCAGGCTTGGCGGAGCCGAAAGACAGCGTTGTTGGTGGCCGGCGCGCCGCCTCCGAAATCCCCTTCGAAGCGCGTCTCGAGGGTGCCCAAGTCCGTAAGGGTGAGGGTATCCATACCGAAACGGCTGAATCTGGCCGTCATGCCGAAATCGCCGCCTTGGAAGTCGGCAGCGCTGTCGTCGAGAGGAATCGTTTGCACCGTCGGCACGTCGGTTTGGTTGCGGCCATCGAAATCGCCGTACCCGGAGGCCTTTGCAAATCCGTAGAAGCGCACCTCCGATGCTGTGCCGGGCATGCGGATGGAGAGGCCCGGCAGGTCTGAACGCAAAGCATCCTCGAACTGGGTGCCCATCGGCTCAGGCGGAAGAAGGCCGGGAACGGTCGCACTACCGGGCTCTATTGCGGCCGCGGAAGGGGCGACTACAGGGATCGGCGCGGCACGGACGAGACGTTCATCAGCGGCGTCATCTGAACGTCCGACGTTCCGATGGGGAGCCTCAAGCTCGTTCACGCGGCGCTGCAGCGCTTCGATCTGCAGCTTCATCTCAGCGATCGACGTCTCCTGCATTTCCTCTTTGGAGAGTTCCTTCGCCAGAGCAGGGCTAGCCAGCAATGCGGACCCCAGGCCAACCAATAAAAACCCGATCCGTAGCATCTCTTATGCTCCCCCATGTCAGTACCAACACAGCGCTCCTAAGACTCTCAATCAACCCACCCCGCTACCACCGGCGCAAGAACTCTGATGAATAATTTCTTGTTGAGGCGTCGGTGTTGCATTTGGGCACCAGGCGCGAACGGACGGCTCTACGGAACTCAACTTCGAAATCTGTAGAACGGCGGCGACCGCTAGTCGGACGCCACCGTCTGGCTTGCCGATGGGTTTGTGAACAAGCGTCGGAGGAAAACAGTTCTGTCGCTTGTGAATTAACGAAAACCACCGCACGCCGCGTAGAGGACGACGAAGTAGGAGAGGACATAGAACGTATAGGTCTGGCCGTCGCCGGTGTAGATTCGCCGGGTTGTGTTGGCGAGCGCTGTTGAGCCTGCGGCGACCGCGTCCCAGAAGGAACTCGACAAGGCAGGCGTGAGCGTCACGAAGGCCGGCTTGTAGAAGGCATAAAAGCCTAGGATGCGCCTCTGGCTGTTCGTCGCTTCGCCGCTCTTCCGTCGAAGCAGCCACAGCACGGCGAACATCAAGGCTGACACAGCGACAGCGGCGGACATTACTGGTACCGGGTTCCAATACCCGTAGATCATTTCGAGCGACATGCCGTCCCACACCAACGTCGAGGCGAAATAGGGGTCGATAGCCTCGGAGATCGGCACGATCAGGAGTTTGGGGAAGAACGACATCACGACAATCCCCAGGATCAACAGATATTGCGAGACGAGGAGCGCCGCCGGCGCCTCGGCAATCTTGCCGCGCGCGGTCTTGGGCAGATCGAGGAATATCGCCTGAATGAAGCGCGCCATGTAGAGAAACCCGACGAATGTCGCGAGCAGCCCCATCGATATCGGCACATACCACCCTTTCTCCATCATCGCGCTCAGCAGCAGCCATTTGCCGCCGAACCCGGCGAGCGGCGGCAGGCCCGACATGGCCACGATGGCGATCGCCGCTGCTGCAAAGGTAAAGGGCATGCGAGGCGCGAGACCGCCGAGATCGGCGAATGTGCGCGCGCCTGTCCGGAGAATGATCGCGGCGGCGACGAGGAACAGAATTCCTTTGGTCATGAGATGGTTGGCGGTGAGGTAGAGTGCGGTGACCCAGCCGAGATGGCTCATCAACGCAATCGCCGTCACGATGTAGCCGAGCTGACTCATGCTGGAATAGGCCAGCATCCGTTTCATATCATCCTGCTGGACCGCGAGTATGGCGCCGGCCAGGGCCGTGAGCATGCCTATCCATCCGAGCCCATGTGCGAGAGTTAAGTCCGCCTCGGAGCGTATTGCGGCATAGGTCCCGACCATGAGTCCGAAGATCGGCACCTTGCTCACAACCGCCGACAGTATCGCCGACACATCGTCTTCAGCCTCGGCGTAAGCGCCCGGTAGCCAAACATGCACACCGATGGTTCCCGCCTTGATGAGGAAGCCGGTCGCGAGTAGGGCAAACACCACACCGGTGCCTTTGCCAGAGGTCAGCAGCGCGGCGAGCGCCTCGCTTCCCGTCGCGGCGTGCGCCATCGCAAATCCGGCAAGCAGGAAATACCCGGCGGCAAGCGAGAAGATCAGATAGCTGAAGGCATCGGCAACTGCCTGGCGCCGGCGCGCGATCAGGAAATACGAGGAGAGGGTTACTAGTTCGAACAGGAAAAAGAACTCGAGGCTGGTCGAGGCATGTGGCAATCCGGCCAATGAGAGCAGCAATACGGCGAGCAAAGGATAGAACCCCGGCCGGTTATCGCCGCGATAGAGGCAGGCAATCGTCAGCGTCAAGCTGCCGCCAAATAACAGCACGGCGAACAGAAAGTTGATGCCGGACATGCCCCGGATAATCCAGTACGCATCCAGCGCCAGAAGGACGAACACGAGCACGGCCTTGGCGCGTCCGGGAAGTCCGTCGAGCAGGTAGGCGGCGGCGCCGGCGGCAAGCGGAACAGCGACCCAGAGCGAGTTCAAGCCGGCGAGCCTTGCCACGCCATAGCCGCAGACAAAGAGCAGCAGTGAGGCCCCAAGGACTGGCAGCAAGCTAAGAGGGTCACGCCCGGATGCGCTGCTGTCGGTGGGGCGGTGCAGGCTCTGGCCGAACCAGCGGAAGAGATAGGCAGCCTCGAGCAGCGACCCCAGCAGCACCAGCGCGATCCACACATAGCCTCCGCCGGACGCAAGCGCGAAGATCAACTGCCACTTCGCCCAAAACGCGGGGAAGGGGGGCAAACCGGCGATAGCGCAAAGCAGAAGGCCGAAGACGAATATCGCGGCTTTATCACCTGCCACCGACCAGTCTTTGATGTTCTGCTTGCCGGCATATCCCGCAAGCCAAAACAAGCCGGCCTTGGCGAGAAGGTGATTGACGAACAGACCCCCGACGACCAAGGGAATTGAAGCTTCGGCATCTAGCAAATGCAGGAGCGCCAGGGCCATGGACACAAGCCCCATCTGCCCGACTGAGGAATAGCCGAGCAGACGCTGCGCGTTGGTTTGGGCGAGGCCAATCAGATTGGAGGCAACGAACGTCGCGGCGCCGAGGATGGCTATGACCTCGGCATGGTTCTCGAAGAGCGGAAACAGATTGTAGAGAGCAAAGAAAACGCCCGCTGACACGCCGGTCGCGATGAGAGACGCGACGCTGCTAGGGGCGGTTTCATAGACATCGAGCCCCCAACCGTTCGCCGGAAATGGCTTCAGCTCAAGCAGCAAGCACGCGAGCAGGAGCATCAGCGCGGCAAACCCAACCGGCCCCTCGATGGCCGCGCGATTGGCGATTAGGTCGTCGATGTTCAGCATGCCGGTCACCGCATAGAGCAGCATCGTGCCGAGCAGAAACAAGGTCGAGGCGACGATCGTGGCCATCAGAAACTTGAATGCCGCCGATAGGGCCGCCGTCGTGCTCCCGAGACTGAGCAGGCCGTATGTGGCGATCGAGACGATCTCAAGAAAAACGAAGAGATTGAACATGTCCCGGGTCATCACCATGCCCTGGATGCCGGTCACGATCACCAGATAGAGCAGCATTACCGCGTATTTCTCGCGCACGAAGTAGAACGCGCCGAGAAGGCCGATGAGGTTGACGCTGGTCGCTGCGAAAGCCTCGGCGAGACCCATGCGGAGATTGATCGAGTAAGGAGGCGTCGAGCCTCCGGTCAGGATCTCGATCGGTTCGGCGCCGTAGAACAGGCGAACCGCGCAAAACACCGAGATCAGCGTCATCGCTGCCAGTACCGCGATGAAGCCCGCGACGACCCACGTCTTCCCCAGCCGGTTTAGAAGGGGGATCAGAAAACCGCCGCCCAAGCCCAAGATGAAGATATTGAGCGGGTGAAGGAGGTTCCCTACCATTTCGAGTCCGTGAAGGCGTCGATCGATAGCGTTTGCTTCGCTTGGTAGAGGCGGATCGCATAGGCCAGCATGACGGCGGTCACCGCGAGGCCGATGACGATCGCCGTCACGGCCAGCGCCGAGGGTATAGGGTCGACCGAGCGTGTCGCCGCCTCGGCCAGACTCAAGCCGCTATCGATGATGGGCGCCGTCCCGTTGCCGACATAGCCGATCGCGATGATGACGAGATGGCTGCCTGTGCCCATGAGCGCGAACCCGATAATGATTCGCAAGATATCGCGGTGGGTCAGCATGCCCCAGATCCCGATCAAGACCAGGATCAACCCGGTAGACAGAACGATGCTCGCGATCGTCACAACGCCCCTCCGATTTGCGGCGATCAGGCTCTGAACCGCTCGATGATGACGCTTAGCTCGCAGCCGACCTTCACGCCGAGCAGGACGGACAGGACAGGGATCGCGCCGGCGCTGAAGAAGGCGCCGAACTCTCCGAGCGGCAGCACCCGATTGTCCAGGAAGCCGCCGGCCAGAATGATGCCCGCGATGCCGACAACCACGATGAGCAATCCTGCGAGCGACTCAATGACACTGAGATGCGCGAGCTTGATCCGATAGTCGGGCTTGGCGAGCAGCAAGAGCAGCACGCAGGACGCCATCACCGCGCCGCCCTGAAAGCCGCCACCCGGTCCGAGATGCCCGTGCATCACGATATAGGCGGCGAAGAGCGCGATCAGGGGAACGAGAATGTCCGCGCCGTTCCGCACGATCTCCGTCGATGGCGTCTCCTTCAGCGACTCCCGTATTCTCGCCCGCACCTCGTTGCGCTCCTTACCGTCCGCGCCGAGCAGAAGCCCGACGCCCGCAGCCACCATGAACAGAACCGAGACCTCACCGAGCGTGTCGAAAACGCGGTAAGTCAATAGAATCCCGGTGATAACGTTGGGAGCGCCGAGCTCGCGTGGAACGAGATCCACGTAAGCTGCCGCCAACTCCGGCAGCGAACTGCGCTGACCAAAGTTGACGACGATGGTCGCGAAGATGACGCCGAGCAAGGCGATTAGGACGATAGCCGTCCCGCGCCGCATCACGCTTCGCTCCGTTTCCGGTCCGCGCGCGATGCATCTGCCGCAGGCGATTGCGCCGGGTGCAGAATTGCATTTGCGGCGCGGGCGAGCGCGTGCGAAGAGATCGGATTGGTCATCAGCACGAAGTAAGCGATGATCAGCAGCTTTAGGCTCCAGTCGGGATGGTAGAAGGCGATCCCCACCAGCACCAGTGTGTTGCCTAGCGTGGAGGCCTTCGTACCCGCTTGGATTCGTGTGAAGGCGTCGGGCATGCGGAGCATGCCGAGACCGGCGGAGAACAGAAACACCGCGCCGATCAGAATGGTGATGCTGCCGATGAGCTCGGCCATCACTCCCTCGCGTTCCTGGTTTTGTGGATGGCGTAGAGGAAGATGATCGTCGACAGGCCGGACCCGATCGACGCTTCCGTCATGGCGACATCCGGCGCGCCAAGCAGGAGGTAGCAGACGGCGGCGAACAGGCTCGCAAGTCCGGCGCTGACCGAAGCGGCCAGGAGACTCTTGAGACGCACGGCAAGGAGTCCGCTTGCCAGTATACCGCCGCACAGCAGATAGACCAGAAGCTCAAGCATGAAAGCTACAAACCCCGCTCAAGGTAGCGCGCGACGGCAAGGACGGCGAGAAAGCTCAGCACGCCATAGACCAGCGCGGCGTCCAGATAGATGAACCTCTCCGCCACCAACCCGTAGAGGGCCATCGTCGAGATGGAGACAATCGTGAGCGCGTCGACGGCAGCGATGCGGTCGATGACCGTAGGACCAAGCGCGAGGCGCAGTACGCCAAAGCCGATGCCGCAAAAAATGAGGACCGCGGCCGCCATGAGGATGTAATCAGCCAAAGCTTTTCTCCAAATGCTTCTCGAATGGGCGGGCAATGGTCCGGCTGGGGTCGTTAGCGTCGATAGTCCGCATGTCGAGACAATGGACTGTGAGTTCATCCTCGCTCATATCGAGGACGAGCGAACCCGGCGTTAGGCTGATCGAGTTCGCCAAAGCGAGCCGGCCGATGGGCGATTTCAATCCGGTCTTCACCTTCACGACGCCGGGATAGACGATGACACGCGGCGCATAAACGTATCGCATCATATTGATGTTGGCCCGGACGAGCTCCCTCAGGAACACTCCCGTGTAGAGGATGAAGTGATAGAGGCGCTGGGGAGAGAAGCGGATACCGCGCCAGATCTCGAATTTCCGCGTGAACACGTAAGCCATGGCGGCGGAGATCAGTGTGCCAGCGGCCACGGACTCGATGGCGAGCGATGAGCTGATCGCGATCCAGACGAAGGTCAGGAGGAGCCATAGCCACAAGAATCCC
>JALHTP010000370.1 GCA_022865725.1 Methyloceanibacter sp.
TCGCAGCTCCGCTATCTCTCGGCCAGCTATCGCGACGCGCCAGACGGCGTGCCACGCCTCGTCTCTCTCATGGCGCTGATCTATGCCGGGCTTTGCATCGCCGAGCAGCAGGCGGTGGTCGATCGCTATTCGCGGCCGTTCAGCAAGGAGCTCGACCGGCAGATCCTTGCCGATGGCGGGCATATCTCGCGCAACCCCGAGGCGCTGGTCGAGCTTCTGCTCGACCTCTTGCCGCTTCGGCAATGCTTCGTGGCACGCGACCGCGCGCCGCCGAAGGAGCTGACCGACGCCATCGACCGCATCATGCCGATGCTGCGCTTCTTCCGCACCGGCGACGGAACGCTGGCCCGCTTCAACGGCGCCGGCCCGACGCCCACCGATGCGCTCGCCACGGTGCTCGCCTACGACGATGTCGAAGGCACGCCGGTGCGGCAGGCCGCGAACTCGGGCTATGTGCGGCTCGAATGCGGGCCGACGCTGCTCATCTGCGATATCGGCCCTGCGCCCGCACCCTCGCTCAGCACGAATGCGCATGCGGGCTTTCTGTCCTTCGAGATGAGCTCGGGCAATTGTCCGACGATCGTCAATTGCGGGTCTCCTTCGCTCGACCACGCGGATTGGCGCCCGTTTGCCCGCTCGACGCCGGCGCATTCGACGCTCAGCTTCGAAGGGTCCTCCTCGGCGGAGTTCACCTCCAGTGGCGCGAATGGCAGCCAGATTGCGCCCGATTCGCCTCTGAGCGGCCCGCTCAACGCGCAGGCTGCACTTGCCGATCAGGGCGACAATCTCAGGATCAAGGGCGCCCATGACGGCTACATGACCAATTTCGGCGTGAGCCATGCCCGCCAGTTCCTGGTCGCGCCGAACGGGCTCCTCATCAGCAGCGAGGACAAGCTCTCGGCGCTGAAAGGCCTCAAGAGCCCCGAGGGCCTCATCGCCGGCGAGTACGCCATCCGCTTCCATCTGCATCCGACCGTGCGCGCCGAGATGGCGCCGGACGGGCGCAGCGTCATGCTCAAGCTTCGCAACGGCGAGACCTGGAGGATCAGCTCGAACGCGCCGGAGGCTGCGATCGAGGAGAGCGTCTTCCTGGCCGATGCGCGCGGGCCGCAGCCGACCTCTCAGGTCGTGCTCGGCGGCGTCATGGGCGAGGCGAGCGAGGTCAGGATCGTGTGGAACATTGAACGCATGGCCGAGGGCGGCGGCGGCGGACATCTCGTCGATCCGAACGAAGCCGCGCCTGCCGCAGCCTGACCCTCATGACGAAGCGAAAGATTGCCCGCGCGCTGCTTTCGGTCAGCGACAAGACCGGCCTTGCCGATTTCGCCAAAGCCTTGCGCAAGCACGGGGTGGAGATCGTCTCGACCGGCGGCACCGCCAAGCTGCTGCGCGAGGCCGGGATCGAGGTCATCGAGGTGGCCGAGATCACCGGGCTGCCGGAGATGATGGATGGGCGGGTCAAGACGCTGCATCCGAAGATCCACGGCGGGCTGCTCGCCGTGCGCGAGAACGAGGCGCATCTCAAGGCGCTCGCCGAGCACGCCATCGCGCCGATCGACCTGCTTGCCGCCAATCTCTATCCGTTCGAGCAAACGGTCGCGGGCGGCGCGGATTTCGACACCTCGATCGAGACCATCGACATCGGCGGACCGGCTCTGATCCGCGCTGGCGCGAAGAACCACGCATCCGTCACCGTCGTGGTCGATCCGGCGGACTATGCGCGCGTTGTCGCCGAGATGGAGGCTAATGGCGGCGCCACCACACTTCCCTTGCGGAAGTCGCTCGCCGCACGCGCCTTCGCGCGCACGGCAGCCTATGACGCGGCAATCTCGGCGTGGTTTGCCGAGAGGCTTGGCGAGAGGACGCCGACGACGCGGGTGATCGCCGGCAATCTCGCCGAGGCGCTTCGCTACGGCGAGAATCCGCATCAATGGGCGGCCTTCTACCGCACCGGAGAGCCTCGCTTCGGCGTCGCCACCGCCAGGCAGGTGCAAGGCAAGGAGCTCTCCTACAACAATCTCAACGACACCGACGCGGCCTACGAACTCGTCGCCGAGTTCGATGCGAAGGGATGCGCCGCCGTCGCCATCATCAAGCACGCCAATCCTTGCGGGGTGGCGCTCGGAGCCACGCTCGCCGAAGCCTACCGGAAGGCGTTGGCTTGCGATCCCACCAGCGCTTTCGGCGGCATCGTCGCGCTCAACCGCACACTCGATGCACACGCCGCGCGGGAGATCGTGAAGATCTTCACCGAAGTGATCGTCGCGCCGGATGCGAGCCAGGAGGCGAAAGCCATCCTCGCCGAGAAGAAGAATTTGCGCCTCTTGCTCGCCGGCGGGCTGCCAGACCCGAAGGCGCAAGGTCTCGCCTTCCGCTCGCTCTCCGGCGGCTTCCTCGTGCAGGCCCGCGACAACGGCGTTGTGAGTGAGCTCAAAGTCGTGACCAAGCGGAAGCCGAGCGACAAAGAGCTCGCCGATCTGACCTTCGCTTTCACGATCGCGAAGCACGTCACGTCGAACGCCATCGTCTACGCCAGAGACGGCGCCACGGTCGGGATCGGCGCAGGGCAGATGTCACGCGTCGATGCCGCGCGGATGGCGGCCTGGAAAGCGGAAGATGCGGCACGCGCGCAAGGGCTCGGCCAGAGCCTGACGCAAGGCTCGGTGGCGGCGTCGGATGCCTTCTTCCCCTTCGCCGACGGGCTTGAGGTGATCGCGCAAGGCGGCGCGACCGCCGTGATCCAGCCGGGAGGCTCGCTGCGCGACGACGAGGTGATCGCGGCGGCCGACAAAGCCGGCCTCGCCATGGTGTTCACGGGGCTGCGCCACTTCCGGCATTAGCCAGAACGCGCAGGCTGGCCGTCATCGTCACATCCACTCCTCAAGTGGTTACGATGAGCCCGAAATCCTCCGTTCCTCAAGCCGCTAATTCTGTCTCACAGGTGCTGATGTCGGACACGTCAAACTTATCCCCCCTACCAGACCCTCCTCTACCCTGTCTCTACGTAGGCGTTGCGACCGCGACGGTGTGCGGCGCTCCTGTGGGTTGGGCTAACGTAGTCCGAACACTCGGAGCGGCCAGGAGTCCCCCTAACGTATGCGCGATTTATCCCCGCCTCTCGAACTCGCGTTAAACTGCACCCATCCCTCGTCCATGAGGACGCGAGCTGCAGACCGTCTGCCTCTCGGGACTTGGGTCGCGGCGCCTGAGGTGCCGGCGGACATTAGGGGCCCGAGACAAATGGCAAGCCCCGATCCCCGCCGGCA
>JALHTP010000043.1 GCA_022865725.1 Methyloceanibacter sp.
GAGGGACCGTCCATCAACGGCACGCGCAAGGTGCTGACCTGGATGAAAGAGCAAGGCGAGCGCCTCGATCATTGCCTGGTCGGCGAGCCCACCAACGCCAAGCGCATCGGCGAGGCGATCAAGATCGGCCGGCGCGGCAGCCTGAACGGAAGACTGAAAGTGACCGGCACGCAGGGCCACGTCGCCTATCCGCATCTTGCCAGCAACCCGGTCAAGGGGCTGGTGAGCATCCTTGGCCGCTTCTACGACTCCCCGCTCGATTACGGCAGCGCCCATTTCTCGCCCTCGAATCTCGAAGTGACCAGCATCGATGTCGGCAATCCCACGGTGAATGTGATCCCGGCCTTGGCCGAGGCGAGATTCAATATCCGCTTCAACGACCGGCACTCGGCGGAGACGCTCAAGGCGCAGCTCGGCGAGCTGGCTACGCTCGCGCTGTCCGGCACCGGCCTTTCCTTCAGCTTCGAGTTCGACCCGCCGAGCGATGCCTTCCTCACCGAGCCCGGCCCCCTCGATGCGCTGCTGAGCGAGGCCGTGAGCGAAATCACCGGGCTCACACCTTCGCTCTCGACCGATGGCGGGACCTCCGACGCCCGCTTCATCAAGGAATACTGCCCGGTGGTCGAGTTCGGGCTTTCGAGCGCCACGATCCACAAGGCCGACGAGCACGTGGCCATTGCCGATCTCGAGCAGCTCACCGCCATCTACCGGCGCTTCATCGAGCTTTATTTCGAGACCTTCGGGGGCGCGGATGCCGGGTGACCCCCGGCCGATCGGGGTCTTCGACTCCGGCATGGGCGGGCTGACCGTGCTCAAGGCCCTGGTGGCGCGGCTCCCTCACGAGCGCTTCATCTATCTCGGCGACACCGCGCGGCTTCCTTACGGCACCAAGAGCGCCGAGACGGTGCAGGCCTATGCGCTCCAGGCGACGCGGCTCCTGCTCGACCACGGCGTGAAGATGCTGGTGATCGCCTGCAACACCGCCTCCGCCGTGTCGCTCTATCTCCTGCAAGAGGCCTGGCAGAAGGTGCCGGTGATCGGCGTGATCGAGCCAGGCGCCCGGGCCGGCGTCGCCGCCACCCGCAATCGCCGCATCGCCGTGATCGCGACCGAAGGCACGATCAAGGGCGGAGCTTACGCGCGCGCCATCCGCAAGCTGATGAGCGACGCCGAAATCGTGCAGCGGCCCTGCCAGGTGTTCGTGGCGCTGGCCGAGGAGGGCTGGACGCAATCTCCGGCCACGCTCGCCGCGGCGGAGCATTATCTCGGGCCGCTGTTCAGGAGCCCTTCGGCGCCGGATACGCTGGTGCTGGGCTGCACGCATTTCCCCGTGCTTGCTGGGGTCATCAGAGAGACGATCGGCGGCGCGGTGGCGCTTGTCGATTCGGCCGAGACCACCTCGTTGGCGGTGGCCGAGGCCCTCGCCCGCGCTGGTCTTGAGAGCGGGGCTGGCGCAAGCGGCGAGGCCGCCATGCGCTTCTTCGCCACCGATTCCCCCGAGCGCTTCGCCCGCGTCGGCGCGATCTTTCTTGGGCGGGAGATCGACCCCGCGTCGGTCGAGCTCGTCGACCTCCGCCCGGTGTAGCTTAGCCCTTCTTGTCCTGCCCGCGAAGGCGGGCATCCAGTAATCACTCCTCCCGCTTACTGGATTGCCCGGCCAAACCGGGCAATGACAGCGCGTTGAGGCTAGACCTTCGGCGGAGGGTCGTTGTCGGGGAGGGCGGCGGAGTCGTCGGTCGGGTCTGACGTTTCGAGCGCAGGCGGCGCGTTGGTATCGGCGGCGACGCTCACCTCCCGCAACAGGCTCATCAGCCAAGGCCGTCCGAGCAGCAACAGCACCATGAGACCATAGACGAGCGTGCCGACAACCAGGAGGAGCCCGAGCATCGTCTCCTCGCGGAAGACGCTTATCTCGGAAAGCGCGCGCTGCAGCCCATAGGTGCCGGCGAGCAACGCCGCCGCCAGCACGACACCTGCGGCGATCAGCTTCGCCACCGGCTTGCCGATGGCCGCGCCCGCCACAGCGAAACCCTGGCGCCGGGCGAACACCGCGAGCAGACTCAAATTGATCCAGGCGCCCACGCTCGTCGCCAGCGCGAGGCCAACCTGCGCGAAATGGTCCATGAGCAGAACCTTCAACAGAATATTGATGGCGGCGGCCAGTAGCGCCGCCTTGACGGGGGTCGCCGTATCGCCGCGGGCATAGAAGGGCGCGGTGAAGCTCCGCATCAGCACGAACGGGAGCAGCCCGATCGAGTAGGCGGCGAGCGTTGCGCCGGCCGCAGCCGCGTCGGAGGCCGTGAAGGCGCCGCGGGCGAACAGCGCGCGCATGATGAGATCGGGGATGACGATCGAGGCCGCGGCGCAAGGGATGGTGAGAAGAAGCGCAAGCTGGATGCCGCGCGCTTGCGCCGATGCGGCACCCTTCTCATCGCCGGCGGCGAGCCGGCGCGACATTTCGGGCAACAGCACCGTGCCGACGGCGATGCCGACGACGCCGATGGGAAGCTGGTTGATGCGATCGGCGTAATAGAGCGCCGACAGCGCGCCGGTCGGCAGATAAGAGGCGATCAGCGTGTCGGCGAAGAGCGCAAGCTGCACGCCGCCCGCGCCGATGATGGCAGGCCCCAGCGCCTTGAGGAATCTGCGCGTAGGCTCGTCGAGCCGCGGCACGCGGAGCCTGATGCCGATCCCATGCGTCTCGGCGTCTCCTCCGACCACGAGCACGATGACGATCCCCGCCGCGAGCACGCCCCAGGCGGCGGCATGGCCGGCATCGGCGAAGAAAGGCGTTAGCAAGAGAGTCGCGATGATCGACAGGTTGAGGAAAATGGGCGCGCCGGCGGCGGCGGCAAAGCGGTTATTGGCGTTGAGGATGCCGGCAAACAGCGTCTCCAGCGACACCAGCGCCAAATAGGGAAAGGTGATGCGGGTGAGCGCCACGGCGAGATCGAAGCGCGTGGCATCGAGACCGGGGGCGAGCACGCTGACCACCCAAGGGGTGAAGATCATCGCGATGGCGAGCAGCACGAGATTGATGGCGATCAGCGCCGCGGCGATCTGGTCGGCGAACAGCTTGGCGGCGGGAAGCCCCGCCTGCTCCAGCGTCCGCGCATAGGCCGGCACGAAGGCCGCGGCGAAGGCTCCTTCGGCGAAGATGGCGCGGAAATGGTTGGGAAGCCTGAAGGCGATGAAGAAGGCGTCGGCCATGGGCCCTGCGCCGAGCACCGCCGCCATCACCACGTCGCGGATGAAGCCGGAGAGGCGGGAGACGAGGGTGAGCCCGCCGACCGTGGCGATGCGCCGGATCATGCCGCAAAGCGCCAAGATGCGCGGCCAAATCGCCACGCGCTTCGCAGCTTCCCTTGGAAAACGCAATGCTTGGGCAGAGTTGAGGCTCCCCGTGCCAGCTCGGGTAAGCTCCTAACCCAGGGGCAAGGTCCTGTCCATGCGGCAGCCTGGGAGGTCGGCCTACTGACCGGCGGCCTTGAAATAGAGCGCTTCGGCGGGAAGGGCGCCGTAGGTGAAGGGGGTCTGCTGGCCGGAGGTCGCGGTCTTCACGTCGTCATGCACGCGGCGGAACAGCATGTTGATCTCGAGCCCCGGCTCGCCGAGATATTTGAGCAGGCTTTGCGCAAACGGGCTGTTGACCCCGTCGCCGTCCTGCGCCACCTGCCCGTCCTTGGCCGAATAGGCGACCAGCACGCCCGCTTCCGGCTCGATGCGGGCGAGCCCGCGGCCGATCGAGCGGGTGGCACCGGCGCTCGCCATCTTGGCGGCAAAGGGATTCTCCCGGCAGGCGTCGAGGATGACGAGGCGGAGCTTCCGCGCCCCTTCCACCTTGGCGAGAACCCGGTCGAGCGGCATCGCCTCGTCGTCGACATGGCTCGCCGTGGCAAGCTCGGCATCGACGGGGATGAGATAATTGATCCCCCCTACCTCGATGCCGTGACCGGCGTAATAAACAAGCGCCCAGTCATAGGTCGGGGCGCGGTCGCCGAAGGCTTTCAGCTCCCTGGTCAAGTCGGCGAGCGTCAAATCGTGCTTCTCGATCACCTCGAAGCCGAGCCGTTGCAAGCTCGCGGCGACGGCGCTGGCGTCGCTGTCGGCGTTCTTGAGCGCCTTGACGTTGGCGTAGGCGCCATTGCCGATGACCAGCGCGATGCGCTTCTCGGCCACTATTGGCGCATTTGGCTTAGTCGCATCGCGATCGGCTGAGCCCGCGACCACCGCGGCGCCGGGGGCCACGGCGGCAAGCGCGGTCAAATGCTGCAAGGCCGCCGCCTTGGCCTTGTCGTCGTATCTCTGGCGGGTCTTCAGCGACAGCGACTTGCGATAGTCGGCAATCGCCTTGTCGCGGTCGCCCTTCAGCTCGTAAGCGCGCCCGCGATCGGCATAGGCGCCGGCAAGCTCGGGGTCGATGCTCACGGCCCGGTCAAAATCGGCGAGCGCAAGGTCAAGCTGGCCCTTGTTCATGTAGATCCAGGCGCGGGTATGGATGGCGTTGGGGTCGTCCTTGAGAATAGCCACGGAGCGCTCGGCATCGGCGAGCGCCTGATCGAACTCGCCCTTCTGCCCATGGGCCCAGGCGCGGCCGTTCAGGGCCCTGCCGTTGTCCGGCTGGAGCGCCAGCACCTTCTCGTAGTCGGCGAGCGAGCGGTCGATGTCGCCCTTGTCGTCGAACAGGGAGCCGCGATCGTTGAGCGCATCGACATTGGCGGGGCTGCGGCGGATCACCTCGTCGTAATCGGCCAGCGCCTTGTCGGAATCGCCCTTCAGCGCGTACGCCCAGCCGCGATTGGACAGGGCATCCTCGAAATCCGGCTTGAGCTTGAGCGCCTCGTCGAAATCGGCGATGGCCCGGTCGAATTGATCGGTCTTGATGAAGGCATAGCCGCGGGCGTTGAGGTTGTCGGCGTTGCCCGGCTCGACGCGGAGCGCCTGGCTATATTCGGCGATGGCTTCCTCTTGCTTGTTCCGCATCGCCATCACCCAGCCGCGATTGGCATGGCCAAGCGCGTGGTTGGGATCGAGCGCGATCGCCTTCTCGAAATCGGCAAGCGCGTGATCGAGATCGTCGAGCTCGGCGTAGGTGCGGCCGCGATCGCTGAACAGGTTGGGGTTCTCCTTGTCGAGGGCGATGGCGCGATTGTAGTCGTTGAGCGCGCGGGCTTCATCCTGCTTGCCGGCATAGGTCCAGCCGCGGTCGTAGTAGATGCTCGGGTAATCGGGCTTGAGCTTGATGGTCTGATTGTAGTCGTCGATGGCGAGATCGTATTCGCCCGTCTGGGCGTAGGAGAAGCCGCGATTGCGATAGGCGGCGGGGTCGGAGGCGTTGAGCTTGATCGACTGATTGAAATCGGCGATCGCTTCCGCGTGCTCGCGCTTGTTCTGATGCCCGACGCCGCGATTGAAATAGGCGATGGCGAGATTGTTCTTGGTGTCCTTGGCCCGGTCGATGAGCTTGGTGCAGCCGGCGATGCTGCGGTCGGCGTCGCTCGAGATGCAGTCGTCCCAGTCCTTCTTGGATTCGGCAAGCGCCGCCTGCGACAGGACGAGGCCGGCGACGATAGAGACGAGAACGACGCGCACTGAATTCTCCGTCTAGCCTTTGAGGTGCGGCGATCTTAACCCGAACTTTGCGCCAAGCGAAGCGGTGGAAGGCTGGCTCAGTAGTCGACTTTCGCGAGGTAAAGGCCCGAAGGAGGCGCCACGGGGCCGCAGGCGCCGCGGTCCTTGGCGGCAAGCGCCTGCTCCAGATCGCGCGCCGTCCATCTCCCCTCGCCGACAAGCTTGAGCGAACCGACCATGGAGCGCACCTGATTGTGCAGGAAGGACCTGGCCGACGCCTCGATCCTGATCTCCTCTCCAGCGCGCGCGACGGCGAGATGGTCGAGCGTCTTCACCGGCGAAGCGGCTTGGCATTCGGTGGAGCGGAAGGTCGTGAAGTCGTGATGGCCGACCAGCCTTTGGGCCGCGTCATGCATGGCCACGGCGTCGAGCGCATGGACCACGTTCCAGGCGCGGTTCCGGTCGAGCGCAAGGGGGCTGCGACGATTGACAATGCGGTAGAGATAATGCCGGGCGGTTGCCGAGAAGCGCGCGTCGAAGCTCTCCGGCACGGGCTCGCAGTCGAGCACGCTGATCGGGTCTGGCCTGAGCTGCGCGTTGAGCGCGTCCCGCACCTTCTCCGGGGCCCAATCCTTGCCGAGGTCCAGATGGGCCACTTGCCCTAGCGCATGCACGCCGGCATCGGTGCGCCCGGCGCCGCGCGGCAAGAAATCCTCGCTGGAGAAAGCCTTGATGGCTTGCGCGAGACGCGCTTGCACCGAAGGGCCGTTCTCCTGCATCTGCCAGCCGACGAAAAGCGTGCCGTCATATTCGAGGGTGAGCTTGTAGCGGGGCATGGCCGATCAGCCCATGATCGTGCCGGAGCGAAGCGGCACCCCGCGCAGGAACTCGTCCGCCGCCATCGGCCGCTTGCCGGCGCGCTGGACCTCAATGAGGCGTAACCCGCCCTCGCCGCAAGCAATTGTCAGGCGGTCGTCGATCAGCGTGCCGGGAGCACCCGCGCCGGAAGCGAGCGTGGAGCGGAGCGCCTTGACCCGCTCGCGTTTGCCGTTGAGCTCGATCTCGAACCAGGCGCCGGGATGCGGCGAGAGCCCTCTGATGCGATTGTGCACCTCCTGCGCCGGTCGCGACCAGTCGATGCGGGCTTCGGCGGTATCGATCTTCGCCGCGTAAGTGATGCCATCGCCTGGTTGCGGACGGCAATCGAGCGTGCCGCTCTCCAGCGGCGCGAGCGCATTCACCATGAGCTTCGCACCGCTTGTCGCCAGCAAATCATGCAGCTCACCCGCCGTCATGTCGGGGGCGATGGGCACGCGCTCCCTGAGGCAGACGGGACCGGTGTCGAGGCCCTCATCGAGTCGCATGATCGAGACGCCGGTCTCCGTGTCCCCCGCCATGATGGCGCGCTGGATCGGCGCCGCGCCCCGCCAGCGCGGCAAAAGCGAGGCGTGCAAGTTGAAGGCGCCATGGCGCGTGCCGTCGAGGATCGGCTTCGGCAGGATCAGCCCATAGGCCACCACCATCGCCGCTTCGGCGCCGAGCGCAATGAAGCGCTTCTGCTCCTCGGCGTTTTTCAGCCGCTCGGGCGTGAGCACAAGAAGGCCCGCTTGCTCGGCGGCTTGCTGCACTGGCGACTTCCGCTCATTGAGCCCGCGCCCCGCGGCCCGCGGCGGCTGGCTATAGACCGCCACGACCTGATGCCCGGCAGCGAGGAGCGCGCGAAGCGCCGGCACGGCGAAGTCGGGCGTCCCCATGAAGATGATGCGCATCGGCGTCATCCGCCCCTTATGTCACCGCAGGAGCTAAAGCGGCAATTATCGCTTGTCGCGGTAAAGGCCCCAAACGGCGACCAGGGCGCTCGCGCTCGCCACAAGAAACAGCACGGAAAGCAGGCCTTGCTCCACGTTCCAACCGAGCAGACGGCCAAGATCGTAGAGGACATAGATGCTGAAGGTGACGGCGAGGCCGAACAGATGGGGACGCCCCTTTAAGGCGGCGAGCGCGGCAATGATCGCGACGGCGAGTTCCAGCGCAATTGAGGCGATGAGCATGGGCTAAAGCGCCTCCGCGCGCTTCTGCTTGGTGTATTTCCGCACCACCATGTCGCGCTTCAGCCGCGACAGATAGTCGATGAAGAGCACGCCGTTCAGGTGGTCGATCTCGTGCTGCACCAGGGTCGACCAGATGCCTGTGAGCTCCACCTCCAGCGGCTTGCCTTCGCGATCGATATAGGACACCCGCGTCTTGGCCGGCCGCTCGATCTCGGCGGTGAAGTCGGGGATGGAGAGGCAGCCCTCCTCATGCACCCGCAGCTCGTCCGAACGCTCGAGGATCTCCGGGTTGACCATGATGACCGGGGTCCGGGGCGCCTCGTCCTTGGCGGGGTCCATGACGATCAGGCGGCGCGAAATGCCGATCTGCGGCGCGGCGAGCCCGATGCCCGGCGCGTCGTACATGGTCGTCAGCATGTCGTCGATCAGCCGGCGAAGCTCGGCATCCACGCGTTCGATGGATTTCGCCTTCTTGCGCAGGAGCGGGTCGGGGATGGTGAGGATGGGACGGATGGCCATTTGAGCCGCTGACATAAGGATGTGGTGCCTCACGGTCAACACGCACCGCAGTTGAACTCCCTCCCCCTAAAAGCGGGAGGGCCGGGGTGGGGGTTGCGCTGAATACCCTCGCCGCCAACTGACCCCCACCCGGCGCCGAAGCGCCACCCTCCCCCTTGCAGAGGGAGGGAACAGCAATGTTCCTGTTTTGGTCTAAAAGAACGAATCGGGCTATAGGTTCTTCCCATGGCCATGGAGCCCATCAGGGTCGGGAGCGTCACGCTCGATCCCGTCCTCATTTTGCTTGTGCTGGCGGGGCTTGCGGTCCTTGCGTTGATCGCGCTCGCCATCACGCTGATGGTGCATATGAGCCGGCGGCGGCGCGACACCCAAACTCAGGCGACCGAGCTTGCCGAGCTGAAGGGGCGCTTGCAGACCTTTGCCGAGATCAGCGTGGCGCGCCAAGGCGACGTCGCGCGCGCCGTCAACGAGCGGCTCGACCGCATGACCCATCGCGTCGGCTCGGACCTCAACGAGACCTCGCGCAAGACGCATGAGTCGATCGCCAAGCTGAACGAGCGGCTCGCCGTGATCGACACCGCGCAGAAGAATCTGACCGACCTCTCCAGCAATATGGTCTCGCTCCAGGAGATCCTCGCCAACAAGCAGGCGCGCGGCGCCTTCGGCCAGATGCGCATGGAGACCATCGTCAAGGATGGCCTGCCCAAGGGCGCCTACAGCTTCCAGGCGACGCTCTCGAACGGCAAGCGGCCCGACTGCCTGCTGCACATGCCGAATGCGACGGCGGGCGTGGTGATCGACGCCAAGTTTCCGCTGGAAGGCTTCGAGGCGTTTCGCGTCGCGCGCCGCGACGAGGAGAAGAAGGATGCGGCGCGGCGCGTGCGCGTCGATGTGGGCCGCCATGTCGACGCCATGGCCGAGCGCTATTTCATCGCCGGCGAGACGCAGGACACCGCCATCCTGTTCGTGCCGTCGGAGGCGATCTATGCCGATCTCTGCGAGCATTTCTCCGACCTGGTGCAGAAGGCGCATCGCGCCCGCATCGTCATCTGCGCGCCGAATATGCTGATGCTCGCGGTGCAGACCATGCAGGCGATCCTCAAGGACGTGCAGATGCGCGAGCAAGCGCATCTCATCCAGGGCGAGGTGGCGAAGCTGATGGACGACATGGGCCGCTTCCGCGAGCGCGTGCTCGACCTGCAGCGCCATTTCGGCCAGACCAATCAGGACATCGAGAAGATCCTCACCTCCTCGGAGAAGATCGCCTCGCGCGGGCGCAAGATCGAGACCTTGGATTTCGAGGAGGCGTCAGCGGCGGCGAAGGTCGAGCACCGCAACGGCGCGGCCGAGTCCTCCTCACCCCTGCCCTCTCCCCAGAGCGGAGAAGGGGCGGAGCGGCGGGGAAACGGCGGGTTCCGCCAGCCGGACCTGCTCGCCAAAGACGCATGACCACCCCTCTACCGCTTTGGCACGGCATCGTGCTCGATCAAATGCTGGTCGGCGCGGCGGCGAGCCTGGTCAACCTCATCATCCACGCTGTGCTGCTCGCAGCCGTGGTCTGGACCGTGCGCCGGCTGGCGGTAAGAGACAGTTTCGTCCCGGCCTTCCTGCAATACACCATCGTGATCGTCTTGACCGGGACGCTGCTCATGGCGGGACATTTCGTCGAGGTGATGGTCTGGGCCGTCACCTATGCCTTGGCCGGCGTGGCGCCGGCGGGCATCGATCTCGTCTATCTCGCCTTCGACAACTATACGACGCTGGGCTATGCCGATCTGGTGGCGCCGGAGCAATGGCGGTTGCTCCGGCCGATGACGGCGCTGAACGGCATCATGCTGATCGGCTGGTCGATGGCGCTGATCATCGAGATCCTGCGCCGGTCAGGAACCACAGCCGCCAGGGCCTGAGTGCTCGCACCGAGCCCACTCCGCGCCGTCATGCCCGCGAAGGCGGGCATCCAGTAATCGCCGCGAGAGGTTACTGGATCGCCGGGCCAAGCCCGGCGATGACAGCCCTGGAATGTTGGACGAGAAAACTAGCGCCGAGATTGACGACCTGACGCCTTCTTTTTGGCCGCACGC
>JALHTP010000371.1 GCA_022865725.1 Methyloceanibacter sp.
GGCGAGGTGACGACGCCGACGATGCGCGGCAGATAAGGCAGCTTCTTCTTGCGCGCCTCGTCGAACAGGCCTTCGGCGGCGAGCATCTTCTTCCGCTGCTCGAGCAGCGCCATCAGCGCGCCGATGCCGGCGGGCTCGAGCTCGTCGATGACGATCTGATAGGTGGACTTGCCGGGATAGGTGGTGACGCGGCCGCGCACCACGACTTCGAGCCCCGCTTCCGGCTTGAATTTGAGCCGCTGGAAGGTGCCCTTCCAGATCACCGCCTCGATCGTCGCGCCCTCGTCCTTCAGCTTGAAATAACAGTGGCCGGAGCCGTGCCGGCCCTTGAAGTCGGAAATCTCGCCGCGCAGCCTGACCAGCCCATAGGCCTCCTCCAACGTACGGCGGAGCGCGAAGGCAAGCTCCGAGACGGTATATTCGACGAGATTCGTCGCGCTTGGTGCAGCTAGATCAGCCATTGGCGTCCATCAAGCTCATGCAATACAAGCTCGACATGCGCGCCACAAGACGGAGCTTGGCAGGATGAACGTGCTGCTGATCGGAGGCGGAGGCCGCGAGCACGCGCTGGCGTGGAAGCTCGCGCAAAGCCCCCTGCTCGGCCGGCTCTATTGCGTGCCGGGGAATGCCGGGATCGAGGAAATCGCGCAATGCGTGGCCCTCGATGTGGCGGACCATGCAGCGATCATCCGCTTCTGCAAGGAGAACCTCATCGGGCTCGTGGTGATCGGGCCCGAGGCGCCGCTCGTGGCAGGGCTCGCCGACGATCTCGAAGCGGCTTCCATCAAAGCGTTCGGGCCGTCGCGGCACGCAGCCCAGCTCGAAGGCTCGAAAGGCTTCACCAAGGATCTCTGCGCCGAATACGGCATCCCGACCGCCGCCTATCGCCGCTTCGCCGACGCCTCGGCCGCCAAGGCCTATGTGGCGACGCAGAGCCTGCCGATCGTCGTCAAGGCCGACGGGCTCGCCGCAGGCAAAGGCGTGGTCATCGCGCAGACGCGCGACGAAGCGTATCAAGCGATCGATGAGTGCTTCGGAGGCGCGTTCGGCGCGGCTGAGGCAGAACTCGTCATCGAGGAATTCCTCGACGGCGAGGAGGCGAGCTTCTTCGCGCTGGTCGACGGCGAAAACGCTCTGCCGCTTGCCACCGCGCAGGACCACAAACGCGTATTCGACGGCGACAAGGGCCCCAACACTGGCGGCATGGGCGCCTATTCGCCGGCGGCGATCATGACGCCGGCTCTGTGCGCCCGCGTCATGCAGGAGATCATCGCGCCAACGGTCCGCGCCATGAACGCGCGCGGCACACCGTTCAAGGGCGTGCTCTATGCCGGGCTGATGATCAAGGACGGGGCGGCGAAGCTTATCGAGTACAACGCGCGGTTCGGCGATCCGGAGACGCAAGTGCTGATGCTGCGGCTCAAGTCTGACCTGCTTCCGGCGCTGCTTGCAGTAGCCGAAGGAAAGCTCAGCTCCATTACGCTCGACTGGCACGATGACGTGGCGCTGTGCGTGGTGATGGCGGCGAAGGGCTATCCTGGCGCGTATGCGAAAGGCTCGGAGGTCAAGGGGCTTCAGGCTGCGGCCGCCGATCCCAATGTCGAAATCTTCCATGCCGGCACCAAGCGCGAGAGCGGCCGCATCATCGCCGACGGCGGCCGCGTGCTCGGCGTCACCGCCCGAGGTAACACCATCGCCGAGGTTAGAAGCCGCGCCTATGCGGCCGTCGACAAGATCGACTGGCCGGGCGGCTTCTGCCGCCGCGACATCGGCTTCCGCGCTGTGGGCCGTCAGGCGAAGAAGTAGAATCGCCCCGGCTCGCCAAGGACAGCGTCATACCGGCGAAAGCCGGTATCCAGAAGATAAACTCCGTGCCGGTTTCTCTGCATTCTGGCTTTCGCCGGAATGACGCCTTGGGGCCGGTGGCACGGCTTCATCCCTCCCCTTGATGGGGAGGGATGAAGCCAGAGGCGGCGCAGCGATTTCCAACTCTCCCACAAGGGGCGAGCGGAGCTGACCGGCATTCCCAAGCGGCGAAAATTGCCGGAACGGCCCGGCGGCGCTTGACCCACTTTGTTTGAGCCTCTAACCGAACGCCATGATCCTCGCCGCTCCCGAAATTCCCGTGCTCCACTCCATCGCGGAGCTGGGCTCGCGCTATGCCGCCTGGCTCGTCGATATCTGGGGCGTGATGCATAACGGCCATCGCACCTTCCCGCGCGCCGTCGCCGCCACACGCAACTTTCGCAAACGCGGCGGCGTCGTCGTGCTCTTGTCCAATTCGCCGCGGCCCAGCCCCTCCGTGCAAGAGCAGCTCCGTCGTATCGGGGTTCCGGACGACGCCTATGACGCGACCGTCACCTCCGGCGACCTGACCCGCCACGAGCTCGCCAAGCATGACGGCGCGACGGTCTTCCATCTCGGGCCCGAGCGCGACCTCCCCATCTTTCAGGGTCTCGCGGTGAAGCGCGGAGGACAAGAGGAGGCCGAGTTCGTGGTCTGCTCGGGCCTGTTCGACGACGATACGGAGACGCCGGACGATTATGCCGGACTGCTCGCCGCGCTTGCCGCGCGCGAGCTTCCCATGATCTGCGCCAATCCCGATCATCTGGTCGAGCGGGGCGATCGGCTCGTCTGGTGCGCCGGCGCGCTCGCGGCGCTGTACGAGAAGCAGGGCGGCCGCGTCCTCTATGCCGGCAAGCCATACGCGCCGATCTATCTGCTCGCGCTCGAGACCGTCGACCTGCTGGCGAAACGTGAGGTGCCGCGGAGCGATATCCTTGCCATCGGCGACGGCGTCAATACCGACATTGCCGGCGCGGCAGGCCTCGGCATCGGCTCCGTGTTCGTGGCGAGCGGGCTGCATGTGCCGTCGAACAGCGGCGGCGAGGCGGGTGCCGGGACGCTCGACGCGCGGCATCTCGCCGAGCTCTTCGCCGAGGCGAAGGGCCGGCCGCTTGCGGCGATGCGGGCGCTGGTCTGGTGAGGGCTAGTTGTCGCGGAACAGCGCGTCGATGCCGTCCTGGTCCTCGCTTGCGCCGGGCAGGCCCGGTCCGTCGAGGGTGAGCCGCGCTTTCTTGCGCTCCGCCGGCCGCAGAGCGGCCTTCCTGCCCTTGCCGGCCGACTGCATGTGGGTGGCGATCACCCGGTCGAGCGACTCGGTGATCTTGGTGACGCGCTGGCCGACAAGGTCGTGGAAGCCGCATGCCGTCATGATCGCGAGAATGGCCTCTTCCGCCTTCTTCGCCTCCTCTTTGTCGGCGAAGGCGAGCAGGCCCTCGGCCGAATCGAGGATGCGTCCGGCGGCGTCTTCCGCGGTCGAGCGGATGGCGGCGAGCTCGCGCAAAGTATTGACGAGCACGGTGATCTCCTCGGAGACCGAGCGGCCGTTATCGTGTTGCTTAGCTGACGCGCTCCCGCTTAGGCCGCGCCGTGCGGAAAGTTTCCCGCGCCCTGGCATGATATCCCCACCCCATTTTGCGATGTTGCTATTCGCCAAAGATGGCGTCGATCTTCGACTTGAGCGTCGCCGCGTTGAACGGCTTGACGATGTAATTGTTCACCCCGGCCTTCTTCGCCGCGATCACGTTCTCGGTCTTCGATTCGGCGGTGACCATGATGAAGGGCGTGCGCGACAGCCGGCCGTCGGCGCGCACTTCGCGCAACAGTTCGTAGCCGGTCATCGGCTCCATGTTCCAATCGGAGATGATGAGCCCATAGTCCTTCTGCCGCATCATGTTGAGGGCCGCGGTCCCGTCGCCTACCTCATCCACATTGGCGAAGCCGAGCTGCTTCAAGAGATTGCGGATGATCCTGATCATCGTCTTGTAATCGTCGACGATCAGAACCGGCATGCTATGATTGACAGCCATTGTCTCCTCCGAATCCTCACGGGGCCCAGTCTTCTGTTTGGCGTTGCGTGAGGCTTCCAACCAGCCTAGGCGCTTCAACCAGCATAGGCGCTTGAGGCCTGTCCTCGGGCGGAGCTCAAGGATTGGCCGTGAACGGATGGTTAAGCCCAATCGGCTCAACGGATTTTCGTCCTTCGGAAGGCGCCTCTCCACTGATATTGCAGTGCAGCAACGCCTTCGCTATTTTGCGCTAATAACCTACGGAGCAGGGAAAATCACATGACGAGCAATGGGACAGGCGGCGTTCTAAGCCACGGCTACTATTTCGAGGATCTTTCCCTCGGCATGGAGGCCAGCTACGCCAAGAAAATCACCAATGAGGACGTTCTCGCCTTCGCCGGTCTGTCCGGAGACGTCAACCCGGTGCATCTCTCCGACGATTTCGCGGCCGGGACCATCTTCAAGAAGCGCATCGCTCACGGTTTCCTCACCGGGAGCCTGTTCTCCACCGTGCTCGGCACCAAGCTGCCCGGGCCTGGCTGCATCTATCTCTCGCAGAGCATGAAATTCCGGGCCCCCGTCTATATCGGCGACGAGGTGATCGCCACGCTGAAAATCACCGGCCTCGATGCGGAGAAGGGCCGCGCGACGCTTGCTTGCGACTGCGCCGTCAACGGCAAGACCGTGCTTGAGGGCGAAGCGGTTATGATGGTCGCTCGCCGGGCCCCGCGCCAATAAAGCGAGAGCGAAGGCTTCCCGAGATGGACATAGTCCGCTTCTGGCGGGACGTGCCGGCCGAGCTCAGAGGCGCGGTGCTCGCCATCGGCAATTTCGACGGCGTCCATCGCGGCCATCAGGAGGTGCTGCGCGCGGCGATCGCTATTGCCAAGAAGGAAGGACGCCACTCAGGCGCCGTGGTGTTCGAGCCGCACCCAAGGGAGTTCTTCACGCCTGCGACGCCCTTCTTCCGGCTGACGCCGCTTCCTTTGAAGCTCGAGCTGCTCGACGCTCTCGGTCTCGATCAGACCTTTGTCATCGAGTTCGACCAGGCGCTGGCCTCGTTGAGCGCCGAGACCTTCGCCACCGAGGTCGTGGCCAAGGGGCTCGGCGCGAGCCATGTGGTGGTTGGCCATGACTTCTCCTATGGCAAGGGACGCACCGGCACGACCGGCGAGCTTACAGCGCTTGGGCGCGTGCTCGGCTTCGGCGTCGATGTGGTTGCGCCGGTCGGAGCGGGCGGTGCGACATTCTCCTCGAGCCGCATCCGCGAGCATCTCCGCGAGGGAGAGACGCGGGAGGCGGCGGACCAGCTCGGTTATTGGTGGCGGGTGCGCGGGCGCGTCGGCGAGGGCGCGGGACGCGGCACAGGCCTCGGCTTCCCCACGCTCAATCTGCCGCTCGATCCAGGACAGGATGTGCGCCACGGCATCTATGCCATGCGCGTCGACCATGAGGGGCGCCGCTACGATGCTGCGGGCTATGTCGGCGCGCGCCCGACCTTCGGCGAGAACGAGCCGGTGCTCGAGGCCTATCTCCTCGATTTCGCCGGCGATCTATACGGGGCGGAGGTCGAGGTCGAGTTCATCGCCTTTCTCCGCCCCGACCAGATTTTCGCCACGCCAGAGGCGCTTGCCGAGCAGATGCGCCGGGATTGCGACGCGGCGCGCGCGGTCTTGGCAAAAATCGATGCCGACGATCCCATGCGCCGCTTTCCGCTCGCTTGCGCGCTCGCCAAGCCGGCCGCGGTCATTTGATCTCAAAAGGCAGATCCGTGCTTGAGGACTTGCCGCTATTGGCGTCGTGGATGGTCAGGCCGAGAATGTAGGAGCCTGGCGCCGCGCCCGTAACGTCGAGCTTGATGTGGCTCATATAGTCGATGGGCGGCTCGCGCGCCTGGAGCGAGAATTCCCCGAAACCCTTCTGGCCCGCCAGCACCTTTCCGTCCGGCGTCCTGATCTCGAAATCGACCACGAGCTTGGAGGAGAACTCATCCCCGTCCTGCTTCCACACCACGCCGATCGGCTCGGTATAGACGATGAGCGGCTCCTCGGCAGCGAAGGTCGTGTTGTCGCGCGGCTTGTAAGCGGCAAAGCCGTCGGGGATGGCGCTTACGAACAGGATGCGGCGGAAGCCCAAAGGCGCCTTGTTCAAGGCCTCGGTCACGGCCGCGCGGGCGGTGTTGATGGCCTCGATGGATGGGTCTGTCGCCTCGCCGGACGGCGCGGCGAATGCCGAAAAGGCGGCGAACAGCCAAAGCCCCAACACGCAAGCTGCAAGACGAATCATGCCCCGCGCCTCCCATCCCTCATAGCCGTCCCTGATGCGAGCTTAGCAGGGCGTGAAGCCGCATGGCAGCGGCGGCGGTAGGAAAACCTGGAATGTGTTGAGCGCGGTTGCTAGAACGCCGCGGGGATTGAAGGCGCCGGCTGCGGACAAAGAGTTAGAAGCAAGGATCATGGCGAAGAGGTCAATCAGCGGCAAAGCGACCGCGAAGCCTGCGCGGACGCGGAAAGCCGTCTCGCGCAAGCCTAAGCTCGCGCCGAAGTCTAAGACCAAGAAGGTAGCCGCGAAGGCGGAGGTGGCAAAATCGCGCGCTAAGCCGAAGGCTGCGGCGGCCAGAACTAAGGCCGCGAAGGCCAAGACCAAGCCGAAGGCAAGCGCCAAGCCGAAATCCGTCGCCAAGTCGAAAGCCAAGTCGAACGCCAAGTCGAAAGCGAAGCCAAAGACGGCCGTTAAGCCGCGTGCCGCTGCAAGGGCCAAGCCAAAGGCTTCGCGCGCGCCGGCACAGCAGCCCCAAGCCGCGAAGCCGCAATCGCTCATCGCCCGGCTCGAAGAGCAAAGTCTAAAAGTGCAGACCGGGCGCGACTGGAGCGAGACGCTGTTCCTGCCCAAGACCGACTTCCCGATGAAGGCCGGCTTGCCTGAGCGCGAGCCCGAGCTGCTCAAGCGCTGGGAGCGGCTCGGCCTCTATCAGCGTCTGCGCGAGGCGGGACGCGGGCGCGAGACATTCGTCCTGCATGACGGGCCGCCTTACGCCAACGGCCATATCCATATCGGCACGGGCCTGAACAAGATCCTGAAGGACGTGATCGTCCGCAGCCAACAAATGATGGGCAAGGACGCCAATTACGTTCCGGGCTGGGACTGCCACGGCCTTCCCATCGAGTGGAAGGTCGAGGAGGAGAATTATCGCGCCAAAGGCAAGTCGAAGCCCGATCTGTCCGACGCCGAGGCGATGATCGCCTTCCGCGCCGAATGCCGCGCCTATGCCGAGCATTGGCTCAACGTGCAGCGCGAGGAGTTCAAGCGGCTCGGCGGGATCGGCGACTGGGACCACCCTTACACCACCATGAGCTTCGACGCCGAAGCCACCATCGCTTCGGAGCTAATGAAGTTCGCCATGAACGGGCTGCTCTATCGCGGGTCGAAGCCCGTGATGTGGTCCGTGGTGGAGCGCACAGCGTTGGCCGAAGCCGAGGTCGAATACGAAGAGATCGAAAGCCCCGCGATCTACGTGAAGTTTCCCATCGTTTCCGCAACGACGGGAAACCTGGACCCATATGAGCTTCTAGGGGCATCCATTGTGATCTGGACGACGACCCCCTGGACGATTCCGGGCAACCGAGCCATCAGCTATTCAAATGCCGTTAGCTACGGACTCTACGAAGTTACAGACGCGCCGCAGGACAATTGGGCCAAGGTCGGCGAAAGATTGGTCGTCGCCGACGCTCTTGCGGAGGGCGTTCGAACTGCGGCTCGGATCGAAGGTTGGAAGCGGTTGGTTGACGTTGGCGGTGCGATGCTCCGCTACTCGATGAGCGCGCATCCACTCAGAGGCAGCGGTTATGATTTCGATGTGCCGCTGCTGGCTGGCGAGCATGTCACCGAGGATACCGGCACTGGGTTTGTGCACACCGCCCCTGGCCACGGCGTTGAAGACTTCGAAGTCTGGACCGCAAACGAACGCCTTTTACGCGAACGTAAAATAGAGACCGCGATCCCCTTCACCGTTGACGAAGCCGGGTTCTTCACCAAGGAGGCGCCTGGCTTCGAGGGCAAGCGGGTCATCGACGACAAAGGCAAGTTCGGCGACGCCAATTTCGCGGTGATCGCGGCGCTCACCGACGCCGGCGCTCTGATCGCGCGCTCCCGCCACAAGCACGACTATCCGCATTCCTGGCGCTCGAAGAAGCCGGTGATCTTCCGCGCCACGCCGCAATGGTTCATCGCCATGGACAAGGACTCACCTCTCCCCAACGGGGAGAGGTCGAAGCCTTCGCTTGCGAAAGCTTCGGGTGAGGGGGGTAGAACCGGTGTTGGGTCCATTCCCCCTCACCCGACGCCGATGGCGTCGTCCTCTCCCCAAAGGGGAGAGGTTGGCACCCTGCCTGTGGCTGGCACCTTGCGTACCCGCGCGCTGAAGGCGATCGACGACACGCGCTGGGTCCCGCCGCAAGGCGAGAACCGCATCACCGGCATGATCGAGACGCGGCCCGACTGGGTCGTCTCGCGCCAGCGCGCCTGGGGCGTGCCGATCACCGTGTTCGTGCACAAGGAGACGAGCGAGGCCATCCCGCGCGCCGGCTTCGCCCGCTCCGGCGAGCTGATCGCAAAGATCGTCGATGCCTTCAAAAAAGAGGGCGCCGACGCCTGGTTCAAGACTGGCGCCAAACAGCGCTTCCTCGAAGGGCTCGTGGATAATCCCGCTGATTGGCAGCAAGTGCACGACATTCTCGATGTCTGGTTCGATTCAGGCTCGACGCATGCTTTCGTGCTGGAGCAGCGGCCCGACCTCGAATGGCCGGCCTCGCTGTATCTGGAAGGCTCCGACCAGCATCGCGGCTGGTTCCAGTCTTCGCTGCTGGAGTCGTGCGGCACGCGCGGCCGCGCCCCCTACGACGCGGTGGTGACCCATGGCTTCGTGGTGGACGAGGACGGCCGCAAGATGTCGAAGTCCCTCGGCAATGTGGTGGCGCCGCAGGACGTGATCCGCCAGTCCGGCGCCGAGATCTTACGACTCTGGGCCATGAGCTCGGATTACGCCGAGGATCTTCGCATCGGCGCCGACATCATCAAGGCCAATGTCGAGTCCTATCGCAAGCTCCGCAACACGCTCCGCTATTTGCTCGGCAATCTCGCCCATTATCAAGAGAGCCTCGCCGTTCCTTACGCGGAGATGCCCGAGCTCGAGCGCTATATGCTCACCCGCCTTGCCGAGCTCGACGAGACGGTCCGCGCGGGCTACGAGGAGTTCGACTTCAAGCGCAACTTCCATGCGCTGCTCAATTTCGCCGTCAACGATCTCTCCGCCTTCTATTTCGACATCCGCAAGGACGCGCTCTATTGCGATCCTTACGACAGCCTGACGCGGCGCGCGGCCATGACCGTTCTCGATCGGATCTTCAATGCGCTGACCGCCTGGCTCGCCCCCATGCTCGCCTTCACCATGGAGGAGGCGTGGCTCAATCGCTTCCCAGGCGACAAGGACTCGGTGCATCTTCGCCAATTCCCGGACGTTCCGCGCGAGTGGCGCAACGAGGCGCTGGCCGAGAAATGGCGGAAGGTTCGCCAGGTTCGCCGCGTGGTGACGGGGGCGCTCGAGATCGAGCGGAAAGAGGGACGCATCGGCTCGAGCCTCGAGGCGGCGCCGAAAGTCTATCTCGCCGACAAGGACCTCCGCGCGGCTCTGCACGGCATCGATCTCGCCGAGATCGCCATCACCAGCGGGGCGCGGCTCATGCTCGGCGAAGGGCCTGACGGCGCTTTTCACCTCGATGAGGTCAAGGGCGTCGCGGTCGTGTTCGAGCGCGCGCAAGGGATCAAATGCGCGCGATCCTGGAAGATCCTGCAAGAGGTCGGCGCCGATCCCGAGTTTCCCGAGCTGTCGCCCCGCGACGCCGAAGCGGTGCGTCAGTTCGATGCGCGCCGCGCCGAAACTGCCGGGTAGCGTCATGCTGAGAACCTGGCTATGGGGTCCCTTGTCGCCGCTAGGCCTCGGTGTCGCCGCGCTTACGGTCCTGGCCGATCAGGCCAGCAAGGCGTGGATGCTTTACGTCTATGGCATCGGCGCCAAGGGTTCCGTCGCGCTGACGTCGTTTTTCGACCTGGTGCTGGTCTGGAACGAAGGCATCAGCTATGGGCTCCTGCCGCAGGAAAGCCCGCTCGGCCGCTTAGGGCTCATCCTGTTCGCCTTCGGTGCGAGCCTCGCCCTAGCCGTCTGGCTCGCGCGGCTTGCCTTGCCGCTCGCCGCCGTCTCGATCGGCCTCATCATCGGCGGCGCCATTGGCAACGCCATCGACCGAATCGCCTATGGGGCGGTGGCGGACTTCTTCTCGCTGCACGCCTTCGGCTTCCAATGGTACGTGTTCAATGTGGCCGATACGGCCATTGTTGCCGGTGTCGTGGGACTTCTGTATGACTCCCTGTTCAGGGGTCACAAAAAGGTCGGAAACCCTTCTAAAATGTGAAGAAACCCGGAGTCCCGGGTCTTCGAGGGGAAACATTGGGGCACAGCCTAGCCATATCCGGCCCCTACCGGGCAGCAACACTTGCGGCGGCTCTCGCCGCTACGCTCGCGCTTGGGGGCTGTGGCGGCATCGAGTTCCAGGGCAAGATCTTCGACTATGCGGGCCTCTCAGGCGACCGTAAGGAAACCGACGTGCGCATGGCCGAGCGGCCCCCGCTTCTGCTTCCACCCGATACCAAGACGCTTCCCC
>JALHTP010000372.1 GCA_022865725.1 Methyloceanibacter sp.
AAGCTAGAGCGTTTTCCGATCAGAATGCATCATATCCGGCGGTAGCGAAGTAGTTTCGGCATTCGCTTGGGCCGAACTGTTGGATGGCGTGAGCAATGGCGCCCCAGAGCTCCGGGATCGTCCGCGTGGCAGCGGCGCGTAGCAGGGCTTTGAGCTTGGCGAAGGCCATCTCGATCGGATTGAAGTCCGGAGAGTATGGCGGAAGGTATAGAAGGGTCGCGCCGGCTTGTTCGATGGCCTCCCGAATGCCGCCGACCTTGTGCGCCGGCAGATTATCCATCACCACGACATCGCCGGCGGCGAGTTCGGGAACGAGCACTTGCTCGACGTAAGCTCTGAACGCCTCGCCGTTCATCGGTCCGTCGAGTACCATGGGAGCGGCGATGCCGGTGAGCCTGAGACCGGCGGTTACGGTTGTTGTCTTCCAGTGGCCGTGAGGCACAGCGGCACGGCAGCGTTCGCCCCGGGGCGCCCGACCGTAAAGGGGGGCCATCTTGGTTGAGGCGGCGGTTTCGTCAATGAAGACGAGCCGGGTCGGATCGAGGTCAAGCTGGCCGTCGAACCAGGCCTTGCGCCGCTTCAGGATGTCAGGGCGGTTCTGTTCCGCCGCGTGGGCGGTCTTTTTTTGCGCGTGATCCTGTGGCGGTCGAAGAACCGCCAGAGCGTGCCAATCCCGACCCGTAAGCCTCTGTCCGCCAGCCTCGCCCTGATCCCGACAAGGGTGATGTCCGGCGTATCGGCCACAAGTCCGAGGATCACCTGCGAATGCACTTCGATCCGCTTCGAACGGCGGTCGCCGCCCTGCGTCCGCGGCTCGATCGTGCCGGTCGTTCGGACCTGCCGCTGCCAGCGGATCGCACTCGACGCGCTGACGCCGAACCGCTCGGCTGCCTGGCGGCACGACATACCCTGGGCACTCGCATCGACGACCCGGCGGCGAAGATCAGTGGAAAGGGCTTTGGCCATGCATGCTGGCCTCCTCCACCAGCATGCAGCTTGAATCAGACTCGACGAACCTTGGGAATCCCCAATGATTCAATCAGCTCGGAAAGTGCTCTAGACCGAGAAGCTGGTGCCGCAGCCGCAAGATGCGGTGACGTTGGGATTGTTGAGCTTGAACTGGGCGCCGATCAGATCGTCCACGAAATCGAGCTCGGCCCCAGCCACGAAGCCGAGCGACACGGGATCGACCACGACGCGGGCGCCGTCGCGCTCGACCAGGAAATCGTCCGCCGCGGTCTCCGTCACCAGGTCGAAGCGGTACTGGAACCCCGAGCAGCCGCCGCCCTCGACGCTCACGCGGAACAGCGTGGGCGCCGCCTCGCTGCGGATAAGCTCGGCGATACGGCTCACGGCACGCTCGCTCAAGGTGATGGACGGTTCGCTCATCTTGGGTGTAGCCAATCTCCAACTGAAACATAGGATGGCGGAGCCGCTTGTCAATCGACCAGAGCAGCAAGAACGATCCGATGTTTCCCGGAAAACCGGCGGAAAGCCGGCCCGGGCCCCGCTTCCTTGCGCCCTATGCCGTCGATCCGCTGACCAGCCGGGGGCGCCTCGTGCCCGAGCCGCCATGCGACACGCGCTCCCCTTACGCCCGCGACCGCGACCGCATCCTGCACGCGAGCGCCTTCAGGCGGCTGAACTACAAGACGCAGGTCTTCATCTATCACGAGGGCGATCACTACCGCTCGCGGCTGACCCACAGCCTGGAAGTGGCGCAGATCGCGCGTGCGCTGGCGCGGACACTTCGCGTCGATGAGGATTTGGCGGAAGGGCTGGCGCTGGCTCACGATCTCGGCCATCCGCCCTTCGGCCATGCCGGCGAGCGTGCGCTCGACGCCGCCATGACGGGGGCCGGCGGCTTCGACCACAACGCACAATCCTTGCGCGTCGTCACCGAGCTGGAGAAGAAATATGCGCGCTTCGACGGCCTCAATCTCACCTGGGAGACGCTCGAAGGACTGGTCAAGCATAACGGCCCGCTCATGGGGCCTAACGCCGCGCGTCATGGCAAGGCCGTGACGCCCGTGCCGGAGTCGATCCTCCTCTATTGCGCGAAGCAGGATCTCGAGCTTGCGACTTTTGCCTCGGTCGAGGCGCAAGCCGCAGCACTCGCCGACGACATCGCCTACAACAATCACGACATCGACGACGGCTTTCGCGCGGGGCTCTTCACCTTCGCCGAGTTGGCTGAAGTGCCGATCGCGAGACGGGCGCTCGCCGAGGTACGGACCGCTCATCCCGGCATCGACGGCACGCGGCTCCTCTATGAATCCATCCGCCGCCTCATCACCTCGATGATCGAGGATGCGGTGGCCGAGACCGAGCGGCGGTTGGCTAGACTGGCGCCGCGATCCGCCGCCGACGTGCGCCAGGCGCCAAACGCCATGATCGCCTTCTCCGAAAAGATGCAGCGCGACCTCGACCAGCTGCGCGCTTTCCTCGCGACCCACGTCTACCGGCAAAGCCGCATCGCCCGCATCATGGACGACGCGGGAAGCGTGGTGCGGGATCTCTTCAAGCGCTACAGCGAGGAGGCCGACGCGCTCCCGCCCGAATGGCGCGGATCGGCGTCGCGCGACACACGCGCTTATGCCCGCCACATCTGCGATTTCATCGCCGGCATGACCGACCGCTACGCGCTTGCCGAGCACCGCCGCTTGTTTGACGCGACCCCCGATTTGCGTTAGTCGCCGATCAGTGTCTTTCCGGAGTTTCCATGGACGTTTTTGCAGGCTTTCACGGTCGGGTTCTCGCCGCCGTCCAGCAGCTCAAGCATGATGGCGTCGTGCCGCATGAGGCGAGCATCGAGGGCGTCACGCTCGAGCCGCCGAAGGACGCCACCCACGGCGACCTCGCCACCAATGCCGCCATGGTGCTGGCACGCGCTGCCGGCCTGCCCCCTCGCGCGCTCGCCGAACGCATCGTTCCGCTGCTCGCCTCCGACCCTTACATCGCCAAGGTCGAGATCGCCGGGCCAGGCTTCATCAATCTGACACTCGCTCATGCGTTTTGGCCGAGCGTGCTGCGTATGGTGCTCGAGCAGGGCGCCTCCTATGGCAGAGGCGCGATCGGCAAGGGTGAGGCGGTGAACGTGGAATATGTCTCGGCCAATCCGACCGGGCCCATGCATGTCGGCCATTGCCGGGGCGCGGTGTTCGGCGATGCGCTCGCCAATCTGCTCGAGGTCACCGGCTTTGCCGTCACCCGCGAATATTACGTCAACGACGCCGGCGCCCAGGTCGATGCGCTGGCCCGCTCGGCATACCTCCGCTACCGCGAGGCGCTCGGCGAGGAGATCGGCGCGATCCCCGAAGGACTCTATCCCGGCGACTATCTGAAGCCGGTCGGCCGGAGGCTTGCCGATCAGCACGGCAACGAGCTGCTCGCCATGACGGAAGATACGTGGCTCCCCATCGTGCGGGCTGCGGCCCTTCAAGCCATGCTCGCCATGATCGAGGACGATCTCGGCTCGCTCGGCATCCGCCATGACGTCTTCTTCTCCGAGCGCTCGCTGAGCGAAGGTCCGCGCGACGAGATCGCCGAGACCATCGCCGACCTGAAGGCCAAGGGGCTCATCTACAAGGGCCGCCTGCCGCCGCCCAAGGGGAAGGTCGACGAGGATTGGGAGGAC
>JALHTP010000373.1 GCA_022865725.1 Methyloceanibacter sp.
CCGGGCACAAGCGTCGTGATGCCGGTCGGGGATCGTGGTAATTATGACCGTCCGGACGTGAATGCTTACGGCCCGACGATATTGCATAACGACGACAGCTATTTGCATGACCCCGATTCGGCGGGGGCGGACGAGATCAGGGAATTGCAGCGCATGTTCCCACAGACCAATTGGCCGTCAAGCTTGCGCTATTACGAGCGTCCATAGAGGGAGGGAGAGAATGATTCGTACTGTTATGAAGTTCGGGGTGGCGCTCTGCGCGCTTTCGCTCGCAGGGCTTGGCGTGGCGAACGCGACATCGCCGATCCCGGCGCCGCATAAGGCGCCGTTTGTCATTCCGGTCATCGACGAGACCGAGGCGGTCGAGGAGCATCTCGAGCCGGAAGTCGTCCCGCCGGGATCGCAGGAAGGTGGCGAGCCGGAGCGACCCGCCGCCGAGCAGCCGAAATCCGACAGCGGCGATATCGGCCTCGACGAGGTTCAACGGGAGTACCCGACCGAGAAATTGCCGCCGAGCGGCGATAAGTATTAAGTCGAAAGAACGCGGCGCGGTTTGAACGAGCTCAAGCCGCGCCCGTCTCGTCCAGGCCGCGCAAGAGGTCCGAGCCGAAGGGTTTCGGCGCGGCGAGTGCGTGACCTTGCGCAAGCTCGATGTCCAGATCCTTGAGCCGATCCAGGCTCGACGCATCCTCCAGCCGTTCGACAATCAGCGTGAGGCCGAAGCCTTCAAGCTCGCGCTTCAACTGTCTCGCGCCGATACCGGCCTCGTCCAAACTGTCGAGCAAGGCCGCCGGAATTTTCACGAAGCGGAAGTAGTTGTCGCGGAGCCCCGCGTAGTCGATGTCGAGATCGGCGACGTGGTTGAGCGAGAAGCGAAAGCCGAGCCGGCCCAGCGCATTGAGATTCTCAAGCCCGTTGGGCGACAGCGCGAGCAGCGCCTTCTCGGCAAACTCGAAAAAGAGGCTGTCGCCGAGCGCGCTGTTTTCTTCCATGAACTCGATGAGTTCCGGGTAAAACTCGGCATCGAGCAGCGATTGCGTCGAGATGTTGCAGAATACACCCTCGACGCTGTCGGGGCCGAGCCGCCGCAAGAGCTGCACGCTCTTCACCAGCATCATGTTGTCGATCTGCGGCATCAGCCCCTCGGCTTCCGCCACCGGGATGAAGTCCTCAGGTTGAACGAGTTCGTCACTCGCGGCGCGTAAGCGGGTGAGCGCCTCGAGATAGCGGACTTTGCGCGTGGTGAGATCGAAGATTGGCTGGAGATGGAGTTCGATGCTCCGCTCCTGAATTGCCTCGACGATGGCGCCGGCATTAACCGCCGCCGGCTCACTCAATTCCTCAACAGCGTCCTCGTCTTCATCCTCGAGAACGAGGGCGACATCGGTCAGCACCAATGTCTCGCTGACGAGGATAGCGGGCTCCTCCCCGAAAACCGTCTCGACGTCATCGCCGGACTCCTCGGCAATCTCGATGGCATCGCGGACCTCCGCGACTAAATCGTCGATTTCGATCTCGCTCGGGATCGGCGGCAGCGCGGTCCGCGCGCGGTAGGCTTCGCCAGTGCCGGGCTCACCGCCATTGCCGGCAGCCGCGGTCAATTCGCGCGAGAGCTGTTTGAAAAGTCCTTCGAGCAGCCGGAGCTCGCTGGAAATTTTCTCGCGCTGGGCTCTTGCCTCGCTTTCGAGATCGGTGCGAAGCGCATCGAGACGCGCGTGCAAATTCTCGAAATCGGTGGAGAGACGATCAATCCGCTCGAACCCCTCGCCGCTTTCATCGCGGTTCACCATGGCCTGATCGAGGCGCTCGACGCGATCGGTCAAGAGGTCGAGCCGCGCCACGTCGTCTTCGACCTGGTCGATGCGTTGCAAATCCGAGTCGAGAATGAGAACAGCCTCTTCGAGCTGATCGATGCGGCCCGATACGGGGCCGGAGCGCGCGGTTCGGGTCAGAGCGAAATGCGCCGAGGCCATAACCATAAAGAGCGCCGCGCCGGCGACGACGCCCGGCATGGTATCGATGCCCGAATTGACGATCAGGCCGGCGGCAAAGGCCGTTGCCGTAATCGCCATGGCGGCAATCACAATGAGATCGAGGACAGCGAGGCCCGGGCCCCGGCTTACAGTACTGGCCATGTCATTCGCGCTTGGCGCGCGCCCTCTTCCGCAAGATCGAGATTGCGGCGCGAAAACCCGTTTGGCAACAGCTGCCTAAGCGTTGCCAGACCTCGTTGATAGCAGTGGCAGCCATTTACGCCAAGATCGCGGCCCGGTTGTTAGGCCGGCGAAGTCCCCAAAAAAACAGGCTCCCAAGCCAGATTTTGCTGATTGAATCTTGACAGAAGACACACCCGACTTTATCTCCTGGGGCACCGGTAGCACTCTAATTCGAGGAGTGCCAATGCGGAACAACCCTTCATTTCTCAGCAAATTTTCGGAGGAAAACCATGAAGTTTCGTCCGCTCCATGATCGCGTCGTCGTCAAACGGCTCGAGGAGGAGCAAAAGACCAAAGGTGGCATTATCATCCCGGATACGGCGGCGGAGAAGCCCCAGACCGGAAAAGTGGTCTCGGTCGGCCCAGGCGCCCGCGGCGAAGACGGCAAGCTTATTACCCCCGGGGTCAAGGCCGGCGACAAGGTGCTGTTCGGCAAATGGTCGGGCACCGAGGTCAAGATCGATGGCGAAGAGCTCCTGATCATGAAGGAGAGCGACATCATGGGAGTGCTTAGTTAAGCCCCAAGGAACAGCCGTCATCCTGAGGTGCTCGCACGGAAGTTGCGAGCCTCGAAGGAGGACGTTTCGATCAACAGCGCACCCTTCGAGGCTCGGACGCCACGGCGTCCTCGCTCCTCAGGGTGACGGAGCAAGAGACAGAACGGAGATAGTTCAATGGCAGCCAAAGACGTAAGATTTGCCGCCGATGCGCGCGAGCGCATGATGCGCGGCGTCGATATCCTGGCCAATGCGGTCAAGATCACGCTCGGGCCCAAGGGCCGCTACGTCA
>JALHTP010000374.1 GCA_022865725.1 Methyloceanibacter sp.
GATAGTCTTGCGCCTGCGCCCGGCTCGCATACGGCGCCCACTCCTCGGGAAAGTGGAAATCGGGATAGCGCGAGAGCTTCTTCGAGGAATTGAGATAGGTCGAGCCATAGACGACATGCGGGCTCTCCGGGTTCCAGATGCCGCCGACATCCGACAGCGCCTCGAAACAATCGAAGGAAATCCCGCGCTCGGCGAACGTCTTGGCTGTCGCCAGACCGCATGCCCCCGCGCCGATGATACAGAAACGCTGCACCGCCCCGTAACCTCTTCTGCTTGGCCGGACCCAAGCGGGTTTTCCGGCCGCCTCTTGCGGCAGACCTAAGCATCCCCGGAAGGTGGGTTCAACCCCACAGGGATCCTTCCTTGGGCTCTTTGATCTGTGTCAAATCTTTGCCGCGCCGGCGCGCCTCTCTGTGGGCTCGCGCCAGCCCTTGAAGCCTGGATTCGCCGGTGGTTTGCTTTATGGTCTGACGCCCGGGAGCGGGGGGAGTTCATGCAAATCAAGCCAGACGTCACGATCAAGACCTGGGACGGGACCTGGACCTACCATCCCAAGGTTCTGGTCACGCCCGAGAGCGTCGAAGACGTGGTCGAGATCTTGTCCGACGAGGTGCGCTTTCCCGCGCCGGTGAGGCCGGCCGGCTCCATGCATTCCACCGCGCGCATGAACGGCGACGACGAGGGCGGCACCATGGTCGACATGAAGGCCATGAACCGCATCCTGCACTTCACCGACGACACGGTGACGGTCGAGGCCGGCGTGACCCACATCGTGCTTGCCCAAGCCCTGAAAGAGCGCGGCCTCCAACCTTACATCACCACCGAGATCGGCAACGTCACCTTGGGCGCCATGGCGACCGCCGCCACCAAGGACTCATCCTTTCCGGGCGGCTTCGGCCAAGTCAGCTCCTATGTGACCAGCGTCCGGCTCGTCACGCCCGACGGCAAGCTGAAGGAGATCACCGAGCGCGACAATCCGGAGGAGATGCAGGTCATCCGCTCGAGCTACGGGCTGTTCGGCATCGTCTACGAGGTGACCATCAAGGTCAGGCCCACCACCGCGCTCGCCGTGCGCCACTATTCGCTAAGCCTCGACAATTTCCGCAGATACTTCCCGATCTACAGGGCGCGCGGCTACGCCGTGATGTATTACATCTTCCCTTATGTGAAGCGGGTGCTGGTGGAACTGCGCAAGGACAATCCCGAGGCGCAGCCCACCTCGCGCTACCGCTGGGTCTACCGCAACCGCTTCTGGCGCAAATACGGTCCCGCCGTCACGCAGTGGATCGAGCGCCGCACGCACAATCACACGCTGCGGGCGCTCGCCGACAAGCTGCACTTCTTCCTGTTGCGCCAGGCCCTCGTGCTCGTGGTGCGCAGCGACCGCACCTGGCCGCATGCCCAGATCATCAACTATCCGCGCGAGCCCGGCGCCAACAAATATCTGTTCAGCATGTGGGCGTTTCGCGAGGCGGGCTTCTTCGACATCCTCGATGAATATTGCAATTTCTGCATCGCCTATGAGGCGAAGACGGGCTATCGCTGCAATCTCCCCAGCGTGGGTTATGCGATCTCGCGCGATGTCGAGGCGCTGCTTTCTTATAGCTGGGAGGGGGCGACCCTGAGCATCGACCCGGCCTCGACCGGGGGCCCGGAATGGGAACAGTTCCTGCGCGTCTATAACGATTTCTGTAGCGAGCGGCGCGGCGTGCCGCTGTTCAATCAGACGCCGTTCCTTACCCGCGATCAGGTGCGCAAGGCTTTCGGCGTGCGGATTCAGCAATTCGCCGCGCGCCGCAAGGCGGCCGATCCCAAGAACCGCATGCTCGACAGATATTTCCGCGAGCTGCTCAGCTAAGGCCGATGCCGGTCTCGCGC
>JALHTP010000375.1 GCA_022865725.1 Methyloceanibacter sp.
CCTTCTCGTGGCCGACGATGCTCAGCGTGGACCCGTTGAGGCCGCTCACCCCAATTCTGAACGAGCGCGGTTCATAGGCCTTGTTGAGGATCTTGACGGTGTAGCCGTTGCGCAATCCCCCGTCGGAAAGCTTGACATAGATGGGATTGCGGTCGCGCAGCACATTCACCTCGAGGTCGGGCCGAAGCAGGAGCGCCGTCAGCATGATGATTCCGACAACGGCCATGGCGGCGGCATAAAGGATCACGCGGGGACGCACCCACTGGACCGGCAAAATCTCAGGTCCGACATGCTCCAGATTGCGCACCGTGTCGTAGGCGACGAGCCCACGCGGCCTGCCGACCTTGTCCATGATCTCGTTGCAGGCATCGATGCACAGCGCGCATTGAATGCATTCGAGCTGCGCGCCGTCGCGAATATCGACTCCCGTGGGGCAGACCGCGACGCATTGCCGGCAATCGATGCAGTCTCCCCTGCCCTCCCAGGATTGGCCTGCTTTATGCGGCCCCCGCTCCTCGCCGCGCCACGCCCGATAGGAGATCAGCAGCGAATCGCGATCGACCATGCCGCCCTGGATGCGCGGCCAGGGGCACATATAGATGCACACCTGCTCGCGGGCGAGGCCGCCGAGCACATAGGTGGTCGCGGTGAAGATGCCGACAAAGGTATAGGCGACCATCGGCGCGTCGAAACTGACGAGCTGCCGCGCGAGGGTCGGCGTGTCGGCGAAATAGAACACCCAGGCACCGCCGGTCGCGACCCCAATCAAGAGCCACGTAAAATGCGTGGCGCTTCTCCGCCACAGCGTCTCGAACGACCATGGCGCCTTGTCGAGACGCATGCGCTGATTGCGGTCGCCCTGGAAGAAGCGCTCCACCGCGATCATCAGATCGGTCCACACCGTCTGCGGGCAGGTGTAGCCGCACCACACGCGGCCGGCGATGGAGGTGACGAGGAATAGGGCGAGCGCCGAAAGCACCAGCAGACCGGTGATGTAGTAGAATTCCTGCGGCCAGATCTCGAGGAAGAAGAAAAAGAACCGGCGCGAGGGGAAGTCGATCAGCACCGCCTGGTCGGGAAGATAGGGCCCGCGGTCCCAGCGAAGCCACGGCACGGCGTAATAGATCGACAGCGTCACCGCCATGATGATCCACTTGATGGTGCGAAATGTGCCGTGTGCCCGCTTGGGATAGATCTTGGTTCGCGGAGCATAAAGCGAGCCCTCGCCACGGGCGACCGTGGGCGCTTCACTACGCTCGACGCCGGGAGCGGCTTCGGCAAAATTGGCAATGCCGCCGCGGCGCCCAAGCACCCCGGTGCGATCCCGCATGTCTGCAATCGACATCTTCGTGAGAACCTCGACTACTGGCCCCCGCCAAGCGAATGGACATAGATGGCGAGCTCCTTGATCGTCTCCGGATCGAGCCGGGTCGCCCAGGCGGGCATCACGCCCCCTCTGCCGACGCGGATCGTGCCGGCGATGGTCGCTTTGTCTCCCGTGTAGAGCCAAAGCTCGTCGGTGAGGTTTGGCGCACCGAGCGCCTGATTGCCCTTGCCTTGCGGCCCGTGACAGGGCGTGCAGGTGTCGGCGAAGATCTTCGCGCCGCGCGTCGCCGCTTGCGTGTCGTCGGCGCGGCCGGAAAGCGACAGCACATATTCCATGACGTCGCCGATCTGCGGCTCCGTCAAGAGGCCCGAGCGGCCGAAGGCCGGCATCTGGGCTCCAGGGCTGCGCGTCTTTGGATCGTCGGCTCTAATGCCGTGCTGAACAGTCTGCTGGATGGCATCGAGCGTTCCGCCCCATAGCCAGGAATCGTCGCGCAGATTCGGATAGCCGAAGGCGCCTTGGGCGCCGCGGCCATGACACGGCGCGCAATTGTCGCCGAACGCCGCCTCGCCGCCGGCAAGCGCGAAGCGCAGCAGCTCGGGGTCGCCGTTGATCGCC
>JALHTP010000376.1 GCA_022865725.1 Methyloceanibacter sp.
CGGAATGAAGGTTCCCCGAACCGTAATCGATGATGGCGACGTGCATGAGGGTCAAGGCCGCGGGAAGAGCCCGATGACCTCCTCGCCTTCACGCGGAACCAGCGGGGTCGTTTCGCGCTCACGGCGCGGCTCGGCTGCGCGCTCGGGCGCGCGCGTTCCCTTGGCCTGTCGCGGAAGCCAGGCGCGGAAGAAAGAACGCTCGGCCTCGGTCCGGTCGCGGCCGGATGCCACGCCCACGAGCCGGTAGCCGCGCCGCTCGAGTGAAAAGCTCCGCAAATCGTTGGCCTCGAAGCCAAACAGAACGGCGATCGCAAGACTAGCCCAGCCGGCCAGCATCTCCCCACGAACATCCGTGCCGAACACCACCGGTAGGGCAATGTAGAGGAGGACGAGGACGATCAACTCGATCCACATGCGGTAATAGATCAGCCACAGCAGCGGAACGAAGAGCGCAGCCCAAGAGAAGCCCTCTTTGACGAAGGCAAGCCGGTCGGCGCGCTCCGCAAGGTCCGGCGCCTCGGAGGGCGGCTGATAGACGGAATAGACGGTCACAGCGATCTTCTTTGCATCACATCGACTTCGTCATGCCCGGGCTTGACCCGGGCATCCACGCCGTTAAATGACGTGCTCTAATTCCTTAATGGCCTAAAGCTGGCCCTTGGTCGAGGGCACGCGGCCCAATTGGCGCTCGTCGATGGCTATTGCCTCGCGGAGCGCCCGAGCGAGCGCCTTATAGCAGGTCTCGGCGATGTGGTGGCTATTCTCGCCGTAGAGCGTCTCGACATGCAGCGTCAGCCCGGCATGCTGGGCAAAGGCCTGGAACCACTCGCGGAACAGCTCGGTGTCCATCTCCCCGATCTTGGAGCGGGTGAAATCCACCTTCCACACCAGAAAGGGCCGCCCCGAGACGTCGAGCGCGACGCGGGTCAGCGTCTCGTCCATGGGGAGATAGGCCGAGCCGTAGCGGGCGATGCCCTTTTTGTCGCCGAGCGCGCGTGCCACCGCTTGGCCCAGCACGATGCCGGAATCTTCGGTCGTGTGGTGGTGATCGATATGCAGATCGCCCTTGGCCTTGAGGTCGATATCGATCAGCGAGTGGCGGGCGAGCTGCTCGATCATGTGGTCGAGGAAGCCGACGCCGGTGGCGATCTCATAGGCCCCTGTGCCGTCGAGATCGACCGAGGCCGTGATCGCGGTCTCCTTGGTCTTGCGTTCGACGCTGGCGCTACGGGCGGATTTGGTGGGCTTCTGCATGATCGTGAGCTTAACCTACGGCTCTTAGCAATTCGCTTCCGAGCGGCCAGCTTATACGCCAGCAGGCTATAGAGTGCTATCAGAGCGTTAACGCGGCCCGAGCTTGACGAACCGGGCCTAACTCCCGATATCGCGTGGCACCATGGGTTCCTCCCCCTCTTCCGCCGAAACTTGGCACGGCACCACGATTCTGACCGTCCGCAAGGGCGGCAAGGTCGTGATCGCCGGCGACGGCCAGGTGACCCTCGGCCAGACCATCATCAAGGGCACGGCGCGCAAGGTGCGGCGCGTCGGCACAGGCAAGGTGATCGCGGGCTTCGCCGGGTCGACCGCCGACGCCTTCACCCTGTTCGAGCGGCTGGAGACCAAGCTGGAGCGTTTTCCCGATCAGCTCAAGCGCGCCTGCGTCGAGCTGGCCAAGGACTGGCGCACCGACCGTTATCTGCGCCGGCTCGAGGCCATGATGATCGTGGCCGATGCCGATGAGAGCCTGGTGCTCACCGGCACCGGCGACGTGCTCGAGCCCGACGATGCGGTAATGGGAATCGGCTCCGGCGGCGTCTATGCGCTGGCCGCGGCGCGCGCGCTGCTTGACGGCCCGCTCGATGCCGAGGCCATCGCGCGCAAGGCGATGTCCATTGCCGCCAAGATTTGCGTCTACACCAATGACGAGGTGGTGGTCGAAACGTTGGATGCTAGATGAGCAGCCGTTTGAGCTCCGTGGCGCAGTCTTCTCTCCCCTCTCCCCTACGGGGAGAGGTCGCATCTTCGCCATTCCCGGCGAAGATGCGGGTGAGGGGGAGCAAAGTCTTGTTTCTTATGGGACCCCCTCACCCCAGCCCTCTCCCCAAAGGGGAGAGGGAGTTCGCCCTGCGTTAGGTTAGGTAGTGTCATGACGTCTTTTTCCCCCCGCGAGATCGTCTCCGAGCTCGACCGCCACATCATCGGCCAGCGCGACGCCAAGCGCGCCGTCGCCATCGCCTTGCGCAATCGCTGGCGCCGGCAGCAGCTCAAGGACGAGATGCGCGAGGAGGTGCTGCCCAAGAACATCCTGATGATCGGCCCGACCGGCGTCGGCAAGACGGAGATCTCGCGCCGCCTCGCCAAACTGGCGGGCGCGCCCTTCATCAAGGTCGAGGCTACCAAATTCACCGAAGTCGGCTATGTCGGCCGCGACGTCGATCAGATCGTCCGCGATCTGCTGGAGGCCGGGATCGGGCTGGTGCGCGACGTGAAGCGGAAAGAGGTGGCCGCCAAGGCCCAGCTCAACGCCGAGGAGCGGGTGCTCGACGCCCTGGTCGGCTCGGGCGCCGCCGTCTCGACGCGGGAGGCTTTCCGCAAGCGCCTCCGCACCAACGAGCTCGACGACAAGGAGATCGAGATCCAGGTCGCCGATATGCCGTCCATGCCGTCTTTCGAGATCCCCGGCATGCCCGGGAGCCAGGTCGGCATGATCAATCTCTCCGAGATGCTGGGCAAGGCGCTCGGCAACCGCACCAAGCCGCGCCGCGTCACCGTCAAGGACAGTTTCGACATTCTGCTCGGCGAGGAATCCGACAAGCTCATCGACAACGACTCGATCGTGCAGGAGGCGATCAGGAACGTCGAGAATAACGGCATCGTGTTTCTCGACGAGATCGACAAGATCTGCGCGCGCTCGGAGCGCGTCGGCGCCGATGTGAGCCGCGAAGGCGTTCAGCGCGATTTGCTTCCTCTGATCGAGGGCACGACGGTCGGCACCAAATACGGGCCGGTGAAGACCGACCATATTCTCTTCATCGCCTCGGGCGCCTTCCACATCTCGAAGCCTTCCGACCTTCTCCCCGAACTGCAAGGGAGGCTGCCGATCCGCGTCGAGCTTCGCCCGCTCACCCGCGAGGATTTCCGCCGTATCCTCACCGAGCCGAAAGCCTGCCTCATCAAGCAATATATTGCACTGATGAACACCGAAGGCGTCGAGCTCGAATTCACCGAGGACGCCATCGGGGCCATCGCCGATATCGCGGTCGAGGTGAACACCAATGTGGAGAATATCGGCGCGCGCCGCCTGATGACGGTGATGGAGCGCATCCTCGACACTATCAGCTTCGACGCCGGCGACAGGGCCGGCGAGAAGGTCGTCATCGACGCCGCCTATGTC
>JALHTP010000377.1 GCA_022865725.1 Methyloceanibacter sp.
CGACAAGCCTGGGGTGATCGTGGTGGTGACCGACGGCGAGGAGACCTGCGGGAGATCGCCCTGCACGCTTGGCAAGCAGCTGCATCTGCTTGGCGACCAGCTTACCGTCCATGTCATCGCCTTCCGCTACGAGGGCTACTCCTGGACCGGTGGAAATCCCGTGGGCGAGCTGATGTGCCTCGCCAACGAAAACCACGGTCTCTATGCGAAGGCCAACACCGAGGAGGATTTGGTCGACGCGCTGGAGAAGACGCTGGACTGCCCGATGGTCTCGGACGCCGCTCCGCTCGAGGCCCTCGATGAGCTGCGCGTACCGTAGACACCGCGACCTATTGGGCGGTTGACGCCATAAGGCCAAAGCGCGCCCCATGCGGGGCCAAGTGGGGCGGTTTAGAGCCATGCGTCGCGTCCTCAGCCTTGCGTTCGTCGTATTCGCCGCGTGCGACCTCGGCGCCGCCGCGGCCGGGGACGAGAACCTGCTCGACCGCTGCTTTACGCCGCAAGCGCTCGCCGGCACTGCAGGCGAACTCAAGTCGCTGCACACGCATACGAAGCTCGACCTCACGGCGCTGAGGCAAGAGCCGCTTCCCTATATCTCGCCCGTGCCCCAGGCGCTGCGCGGTTCGATCAGGAGCGTCGAGCTTCCCCCCGGCGAAAAGCTCATCGCGCTCACCTTCGATCTCTGCGAGACCAGCGGCGACGTGGCGGGCTATGACGGGGGCATCGTCGATTTCCTCCGCGCGCAAGGGGTGAAGGCCACCTTCTTCGCCGGCGGGAAATGGATGGAGACCCATCAGGAACGCACGGCGCAGCTGATCGCCGATCCGAATTTCGAGATCGGCAGTCATGGCTTGCGCCATCTCGACATGGCAAGGCTGAGCGGCGAGGCCCTGAAAGACGAGATCGTGCTGACCGAGGCGACTTACATCCGCGCGCGCAAGAGCCTGCTCGGGAGACAATGCGCGGCGCCCGGCACAGCCGGCCGGCCGTTGCCGGAGCGCATGACCCTGCTGCGCTTTCCCTATGGAACCTGCGATGCGGGCTCGCTTGCGGCCGCCGCCGATCATGGGCTCATCGCCATTCAGTGGGATCTGGTCACCGGCGATCCGGATCCGCACCGTTCGGCCAAGGCGATCGCCGAGACGATCCTCGCCAAGGCGCATCCGGGCGCCATCATCGTCGCTCATGCCAACGGCCGCGGGTGGCACACCGCCGAGGCTCTCGCGATTGCCGTCCCCAAGCTGAAGGAAGAGGGCTACAGTTTCGTCACGGTGAGCGAGCTGCTGGCGGCAGGGAAACCCGTGATCGCAGCCAAATGCTATCTCAACCAGCCGGGCGCGGGCTTGCGCCTTGCGCGCTCGCACCGTGGCAGGAGCCATGACGTCACCTTTTTCGGCTTCGTCCATTGACCTTAAGCGTGCGCGCCTCGTTCCGCTCGCGCCCGACATTTGCGCGGGACTGGCGCAAGCGATCGTGGCGATGCCGCCCTGGTCGGTGATGGATTACCCGGCCGACGCCATGGCGCGGTTTCTCGAATCTTCCGGCGACGGGGCCTCACGCTATCTGGTGGAGGTCGAAGGCGCCGAGGCGGGAGCAGTGTCGATCCGCTTTCCCTGGCTCAAAGGCCCTTATCTCGAGCTCCTGGCGCTCTTGCCACAATTCCAGAGTCTGGGAATCGGCGCAAGCATCCTTGCCTGGTTCGAGCAGGAGGGATCGCAGCTCGGAGCGCGCAATCTCTTCGTCTGCGCTTCCGCGTTCAACGCGCGCGCCTTGCGCTTCTATGAACGGCACGGCTTTCGGCCGGTGGCGACGCTGCCCGGACTCGTGGCCGACGATTATCAGGAAATCCTGTTGCGGAAATTCCCGCTCTAGGTCTTTTGGGTTATTGCGCTTGCGCGGCGGCGCCATCCTCAGGCGCGGCAGCGGCCGGCTCGCCGGGGTCGGTCGCTCCCGTAGCGTCGTCGTCAGCGCCTCCCGGCGCGGCGTCGACGAAGATCACGCCGCTTTCGATCGAGGCTTCCTCGCCGCCCTTCATCTCGTATTGCTCGCCATTCTCGAGCTCGACGGTGCAGCCCGACTGGCAAGGCGGCTCGACTGCCGTTTCCGGCGCGATGGTCAGCTCGGTGCTGTCGCTGCCGGTCTTGACCGTGACGGTATGCGAGTCCGGGTCGGTATTGGAGATGGTGAGCGCCTGGGCCGGAAGGGCGAAAAACATCCCCAGAACGCCAAGTCCTAAAATGCTGACGGTCCTCATCGCGCGCTCCCTCTAATGGGCGGTCAACCCTTCCGGACGCGGGAACCCCTTCCCCCGCAAATTCCGCGCTGAATTAGCCCACAACAGCGCCCGGATTGTGTTGCCGCAGCGGCCCAACTGTGCCGCGCTGCCTATGGTTACCATGGCCGGATAAAAGCGCCGACCATCCCGATTCGCCTATTTACCACCCTCCCCGACACCATTTGCAACTGTTTCGCTGCTCCTGAACAATGCGGTCCAGGTGCTGTGAACCAAATTCCGTGCGGGCGCGTTTAGTGCCCCTACGGTGCGGCACAAGCGATTGTGCGGCGCAACAAGGAAATCTTGCGATGACCGATGGGCCTCTTACACTTGGAAGACGGTTTGAGGGGACCCGCGCGATCGGGAAGGAGCTTCCGATGGAACTCACGGCCACTGTAACCGCCATCATGGCGATCATGTCGTTCAGCTTTCTCGCCGCTGTCATCCTCGGGATGATCTAGGGGCCACAAAGGCTCGACCGAGTCCTCTCAGTAAATGTCGGTGTTACCGTCGCTTCCGCGAGCCGGCTACTTTGTGGCTGAACCAGCCTATTCGGCCGCGTTGGCGATGAGCTTCGGGTCGTAATTGAGGATGGGCGCCAGCCAGCGCTCGGCCTCTTCGAGGCTCCAGCCTTTGCGCGTCGCGTAATCGAGAACTTGGTCGCGGCCGATCTTGCCCACGCCGAAATAGCGCGACTCCGGATGCGCGAAATAGAAGCCCGAGACGGCGGCGGCCGGCCACATGGCATAGGATTCCGTAAGCTTGAGACCTGTCGCCTTCTCGGCACCGAGCAGGCGGAACAGCGTGCCCTTCTCAGTATGATCGGGTTGGGCAGGATAGCCCGGCGCGGGCCTGATGCCGGCATAGTCCTCGGCGATCAGCTGGTCGTTGCTGAGCTTCTCCTCCGGCGCATAGGCCCATAGCTCCCGGCGCACCTTCGCATGCAGCGCCTCGGCGAAGGCTTCCGCCAGACGGTCGGCGAGCGCCTTGACCATGATCTTGGAATAGTCGTCGTTGGCGAGATCGAACCGCCGCGCCACGTCCTCCTCGCCGATGCCGGCGGTCACGGCGAACCCGCCCACATAGTCCGCGAGCCCCGTCTCCTTCGGCGCGACGAAGTCGGCGAGCGCGAGGTTGGCGCGGGCGCCACCGTCGCGGGCCATCTGCTGGCGGAGCGTGTGCAGGGTGGCGAGAGGCTTGGCGCGCGTCTCGTCGGTATAGAGCTCGATGTCGTCGCCCACGCTATTGGCGGGCCAGAAGCCCACCACGGCGTTGGCGGTGAGCCACTTCTCCTTGATGAGCTGGCCCAGCATGGCCCGCGCGTCGTCATAGAGGTGGCGCGCGGCCTCGCCATATTTGTCGTCCTTGAGGATGCGCGGGAAGGTGCCCTTCAGCTCCCAGGCGTGGAAGAACGGCGTCCAGTCGAGATAGCGGGCAAGCTCGGCGAGATCGTAGCTCTTGAAGGCGCGCGTGCCGAGAAAGCTCGGCTTGGGCGGCGTGTAGTCCGCCCAGTCGAGCTTCAGCCTGTTGGCGCGCGCGTCGGCGAGCGAGGTGCGGCTTTTCTCCGCCTGGCCGCGGGCATAGGATTCCGCCATGCGCGTATATTCCTCGCGCACGCGCGCGATCGCTTTCGGCCGCTCCTCCGGCGACATCAGGCCCGACACGACGCCGACGGCGCGGCTCGCGTCGGGAACATAGATGGCCTGACTGCGGCGGTAGTTGGGGCTGATCTTCACGGCAGTATGCACACGGCTGGTGGTGGCCCCGCCGATCAGAAGCGGCAGGTCGAAGCCCTCGCGCTCCATCTCGGCCGCCACATGGCACATCTCGTCGAGCGACGGCGTGATCAGGCCCGACAGGCCGATGATGTCCACGTTCAGCTCGCGCGCCGTGTCGAGGATCTTCTGCGCCGGCACCATGACGCCGAGATCGGTGACTTGGTAGTTGTTGCATTGAAGCACGACGCCGACGATGTTCTTGCCGATGTCGTGAACGTCGCCCTTGACGGTGGCGAGCAGGACCTTGCCGGCGGGCTCTCCTTGCGCGAGCCCGAGCTCTTCCTTCTCTTTCTCCATGAAGGGCATGAGATAGGCGACGGCCTGCTTCATCACCCGCGCGGACTTCACCACTTGCGGCAGGAACATCTTCCCCGACCCGAACAGATCGCCGACGACATTCATGCCGGTCATCAGCGGGCCTTCGATGACGTGCAGCGGGCGCGCGGCCTTGGCGCGGGCCTCCTCCGTATCCGCTTCGATATAGGTGGCGATGCCGTGGACCAGCGCATGGGTCAGCCGCTCATCGACAGGTTTCTCGCGCCAGGAGAGATCGATCTCGCGCTTCTGCGCCTCTCCCCCCTTGTAGCGTTCGGCCGCCTCGAGCAGGCGGTCGGTCGCGTCAGGCCTGCGGTTCAGGACCACATCCTCGACGAGGGTACGGAGCTCGGGGTCGATGTCGTCGTAGAGCGCGAGCTGGCCGGCATTGACGATGCCCATGTCCATGCCCGCCCGAATGGCGTGATAGAGGAACACCGAATGCATCGCCTCGCGCACCCGATCGTTGCCGCGGAAGGCGAAAGAGAGGTTCGACACGCCGCCTGACACATGCACGTAAGGCAGCTCCGCCTTGATGCGGCGCGTGGCCTCGATATAGGCGCTGGCGTAGTCGTTGTGCTCCTCGATGCCGGTCGCCACCGCGAAGATGTTGGGATCGAAGATGATGTCTTCGGGCGGGAAGCCGACTTTCTCGGTCAAGAGCTTATAGGCGCGCTGGCAAATCTCGAATTTGCGCGTCGCGCTCTCGGCCTGGCCTTGCTCGTCGAAGGCCATCACCACCACGGCGGCGCCGTAGCGGCGGACTTTTCGCGCGTGATCGAGAAAGGGCCCCTCGCCTTCCTTCATGCTGATGGAGTTCACCACCGCCTTTCCCTGCACGCATTTCAACCCCGCCTCGATCACCGACCATTTCGAGGAATCGATCATGATCGGCACGCGACAGATGTCGGGCTCCGCGGCAATGAGATTGAGAAAGGTGGTCATGGCTTTCTCGGAGTCGAGCATGCCCTCGTCCATATTGATGTCGAGCATGTTGGCGCCGCTCTCGACCTGCTGGCGTGCGACCTCGAGCGCCGCGGCGTAGTCGTTCGCCTCGATCAGCTTGCGGAAGCGCGCGGAGCCGGTGACGTTGGTCCGCTCGCCCACCATGACGAAATTCTGCGCGCCGTTGGTCACGTCAGATGCTCACCCATGGACGAAGGGTTCGAGGCCGGAGAGGCGGAGCTTGTGGGCGATTTCCGGCACATGCCGCGGCGGATATTTGGACACCGCCGCCGCGATCGCGCGGATATGGTCGGGCGTCGTGCCGCAGCAGCCGCCGACGATGTTGATGAGCCCGTCTTTCGCCCAGGTCTCGAGCAGCCCCGCCATGAATTCGGGGCTCTCGTCATATTCGCCCATCTCGTTGGGAAGGCCGGCATTGGGATAGACGCTGACCAGCGTGTCGGCCACATGCGCGATCTCATCGACCGAAGGCCTGAGCTGCTCGGCGCCGAAGGCGCAGTTGAGCCCGATGGAGAAGGGCTTCAGATGCTGCATCGAGTACCAGAAGGCTTCCGGCGTCTGGCCCGAGAGATTGCGCCCGGAAAGATCGGTGATGGTGCCGGAGATCATGACGGGGAGCTCGACGCCAAGCTGGTCGAACATCTGCTCCACGGCGAAGCCCGCCGCCTTGGCGTTCAGCGTGTCGAACACCGTCTCGATCAGGATGATGTCGGCGCCCCCTTCGATCAGACCGCGGGTCTGCGTGGCGTAAGCCTCGGCGAGCGTGTCGAAGCTCACATTGCGGAAGCCCGGATTGTTCACGTCGGGTGAAAGCGACGCGGTGCGGTTGGTGGGGCCGATGGCACCGGCGACGAAGCGAGGCTTTTCGGGCGTCTTCTTGGTCCAGGCATCGGCCGCCTCGCGGGCGATTTTCGCGGCGGCCACGTTGATCTCATAGGCAACGTCCTCAAGGCCATAATCCGCTTGGCTGATGGCCTGGGCGTTGAAGGTGTTGGTCTCGACGATGTCGGCGCCGGCTTCGAGATAGGCGTTGTGGATCTCTCTGATGATCTTGGGCTGGGTCAGCACGAGGAGATCGTTGTTGCCCTTGAGGTCGCGCGGAAAGCCCTTGAAGCGCACGCCGCGATAGCCGGCCTCGTCGAGCTTGTAGCGCTGGATCATGGTGCCCATGGCGCCGTCCAGAATGAGGATGCGTTGCCTGGCCTCGCGTTGCAGGGCTGCGATACGCTCTTCGCGGGTCATGATGCGGCCTTTTCCTTTGCTCCAGCGAAGGCCTTTGCTGGGCGCAAGCCAAGCAAATAGCAGATCGCATAAACGAGATCGGCGCGGTTCAGCGTGTAGAAATGGAACTCGGTGATGCCCTGATCGACGAGGCCGAGCACCTGCTCGGCGGCGACGGCGGCGGCCACGAGATGGCGCGTCTCCTGGTCGTCGTCGAGGCCCTCGAATCTGTGCCCGAGCCAGTCGGGCACGCTTGCACCCGATCTCGTGGCGAAGCCGGCGCATTGCTTGAAATTGTGGATCGGGATGATGCCAGGCACGATCGGGATGGTGATACCTGCCGCGCGGACGCGGTCGAGATAACGAAAGAACACCTCGTTGTCGAAGAAGAACTGGCTGATCGCGGCCGAAGCGCCGGCGTCGATCTTGGCCTTGAGCATGTCGATATCGGCGTCGACGCTCAGGGATTCGGGATGCTTCTCCGGATAGCAGGCGACCGATATCTCGAAGGGCGCGATTTGCTTGATGCCTTTGACCAGATCGGCGGCGTTGACGTAGCCGCCCGGCGTCGGCTCATAGCGCGCGCCGGCGCCGTCGGGCGGGTCGCCGCGCAAGGCCACGATGTGGCGAACGCCAAGGTCCCAATAGTCGCGGACGATCGCATCGACCTCGCCCTTCGTCGCCGAGACGCAAGTCAGATGCGCGGCGGGCTTCAAGGTCGTCTCGCTGAGCATGCGCGCGACGGTGGCGTGGGTGCGCTCGCGGGTCGAGCCGCCGGCGCCATAGGTGACGGAGACATATTTGGGACGGAGCGGCTCGAGCCGCCTGATGGAGCGCCACAACGTCTCTTCCATCGCCGCCGTCTTGGGTGGGAAGAATTCGAACGACACGTCGATGGCGCCGCGACCGAGAATGCGGCTCTTGGGCTCGGAGGATGCGAGCATCACGCAGCGACCTCCACATTGGCGCTGGTTTTCTTCTTCTTGCCCGAGACGGCGGGCTTCTGCC
>JALHTP010000378.1 GCA_022865725.1 Methyloceanibacter sp.
CGCGCTGCCGCAAGGCTCGCGCAAGACGCTGTTCAACCGGCTCGGCCGCTACGAGAAGGGGAACGGCCCCCGGGCGATCTCCAGTTATGTCGCCCTGGCACGGAAGCACGGTCTCGACCCCGCGCAGATGGCGATCGCCTTCGCGGTCTCGCGCCCCTTCGTCACCAGCACCATCATCGGCGCCACCTCCATGAACCAGCTCAAGACCGACATCGGGGCCGCCGAGCTTACGCTTGCCGATGCCGTGCTTGAGGACATCGAGCAGATCCACCTTGACTATCCCAACCCATGCCCCTGACTCTGGCTGCGCCGCAGAGTCCGACCCAGAAGATGCCAAGGCTCTTTTCCGCCATCGAAATTCCGGGCAGCATTGCCGAGCGGCTCACCCTGCTTCGCGCCGGGATCTTAGGCGCGCGCTGGATCGATCCCGAGAACTACCACCTGACGCTCCGCTTCATCGGCGATGTCGACAGGCACACGGCGCGGGATTTCACGTCTGCCTTGGGCGACATCGTGGCAGACCCCTTCGAGCTTAGGCTGAATGGCCTTGGCAGCTTCGGCGGCGGCAAGCCCCGGGCGATCTTTGCCGCCATCGCGCCGTCCGAGGGGCTCGAGGCGTTGCGGCGCGCCAATGAACGCGCGGCGCGCGAAGCCGGTCTGCCGCCGGAGGGCCGTAATTTCAAGCCGCATGTCACGCTGGCGCGGCTCAGAGGCGCGCGGGCCGATGCGGTTGCGGCTTATCTGGAGCGCCAGGGCGGCATCGCGGCCGAGCCCTTCACCGTGAGCCGCTTCGTCGTCTATTCCTCGCGCAACTCGGTCGGCGGCGGACCTTATGTCGTCGAGGCGGCCTACCCGCTTGAGGATTAGGCTCCTTCTTTCGCCGGCGTCGCCTCGGCGCTGAGACGATCGGCGAGCAGGCCACGGGCGGCTTGCTCGATCAGGTCGAGCGCATGATCGAAGCCTTCGCTGCCGCCAAAGAAGGGATCGGGCACGTCCTTGGTCCCGACCTGCGGCGCGAAATCGAGGAAGCGGCGGACCTTGTGGCGCGCAGGTCTAGGGGCGAGCTGGATGAGCTCCTCGTAGTTCGAGCCGTCCATGGCGAGGAGAAGATCGAAGCGCGCGTAATCGGCGACCGTGACCTGACGCGCGCTCTGGCCCGAGATGTCCATGCCGCGATGTCGCGCCGCCGCTTGCGCGCGCGTGTCGGGCGCCTGGCCGACATGCCAATCGCCGAGACCGGCTGAGTCGATCTCGAAAAGTTCGAGCACGCCTTCCTCTTCGGCGACGCGGCGGAAGACGCCTTCGGCCATGGGGGAGCGGCAGATATTGCCGAGGCAAACGAAGAGGAGACGGTGCTTGGCCATGCGGCTGAAATGGCATGCAGCCCGAACCCGCGCAAGGCCGGGACTTCAGACGAAGCGGCAGGCCTTGGCTAGCGGTTGCGGAACAGGAAAAAGCGCCGCTGCGGCGGCTCGTTGAGGGCCTGCGCCCGTGGCTCGATGAACCCTCCGGCGCTGTAGCGCAACGGACGATATCTCCCGAACAATCCCCTGACGAGGGGTTGCCTGGAGACGGCCGCCTCCCGCGCGCGGGGCGTCCGCTCCGCGATCCTGAGATCGGCGCCGGCCAGAAGCTTTGCCGTCTCACCCGTGCCCGCGGCGACGATGCGCTCGGCCTCGGTTCGCGCGGCAAGCACGGTGCGCCGCCGATATTCTGCCTTGGCCTCGGCACTCCATGGCTTCGGTTTGCAGGCGCAAGCATCGACATATTCGCTGCGATAGCG
>JALHTP010000379.1 GCA_022865725.1 Methyloceanibacter sp.
ATATCGGAGCTTCCGGCACGCGCCGCGCCGATTTTACCGGCCTCCGGGGCATCTGGCCGCTCACGGCGGGGTTCGGGCTTGCCAATGCCCGTCCGTGGCGTCAATCTTGGCCCGAAGAGCCGGTCATCCGGCGGATGTCGGTTAACTTGCTCGCCAAGCACGTCGCTCATATAGGAATCCAGAAAGTTTCATATAGTAGATAGGCCCCTCATGAGACCCTTGATGACTGTTGCTCTCGCCGTGGCTTTGCTTATCTGCGGTTCCGCCATGATATTCGCCGCCGAACCGAGCATGAGGACCCGGCCCCACGCCAATGAGCTTGGGATTTGGAAGTCATACTCTCCGAAAGGTCTTCACGGTGAGTTCAACAATTACGATCCAGTCGGGCTTATGGCTGGCGCTTTGATCCATACCGACTGCTCCATAAACTTTACAGACCCGGACACGCGCAAAATCTATTGTTTCAATAGCGCCACGTCCCAGGTGTACTTTGCAAATTGGCCGAAGACTTACGCGGCCAAAGCGGCTAAGGCTTTAGAAAAAATGAAGGAAGAAACCCCTTCGCAGTAACCGTGGATCACGTCATCCACCGCTGCATGCAGCGCCACCGCCACCAGGAGTTCATCCGCTTCCGCAACGCTATCGAGGCGGATGTCCCTTATAGTCCTGTTCGGGGAAACGCAGGCAATATTGACCTTGTGGCTCGCCGGGGCCCATATGTCGCCCTGAGGAGCCCGTAGCTCAGCCGGTAGAGCACTTGACTTTTAATCAAGGGGTCTCGGGTTCGAATCCCGACGGGCTCACCAATTAAACCAAGGAGTTAGCTGACTTACCTTCTGAGCCACCATCAGAAAAGGTTGCATCCAAGGTTGCAGATTTAGCCCCACGGAGTCAAAGGATGCCTATCTCTGGTGCGGCACTCTTGGGCGCGGTTGAACGCAAGCGCCAAGAGGTTGACCGCGACGACCGCACCACTCCCATTGGCCTTCTGCTCTTTGCACGTGCTTATTCCGAGGCTGGCGCTCACCTGCACCACCAAGACGCAAACCTGACGGAGGGCCACCGAGCATCGCCGGTCCAGTTTCTCCTCATGCAAAGCATCGAGCACTAAGACGCGCCATTGGCGCACGCGCTGGTGACAAGGGCGTCGGCTTCGGCCGGCGTCTTTTTCATTGAGGGAGTCAGAAGCTAAAAGCGCGAGTGCCCTACTCGCTCGGCTGGCCGGCCTTGCGGCGCAGCCGCGCGAAGACGGTGCGCTTGAGGAGGTTATAGGCCGGCCTCCCCATCAGGGCGATGGCGGCGACCTTGGACAGGAAGGGCGTCGCCCCGAACAGACCGGACAGCGCCGCCTTGACGCTCGGCGGAAGATCGGCCGCGATCACAAACGGAATGAGCGACCAGGCGCCATAGCTCCCGACGATCAGCGCGGTGCCAAGCGCCACACGCCAACCGAGCTGCTCGGCGTCGGAGGTCCGCTCTCTCTGCATTTCGATGGCGACCTCCTTACGGTCCTCGGCGGGCGATACATCCATGAAGTTAGCCGGAGATTTGGGTTTCCTGGAGGCAGTCGGAGCGTGCCCTGCCCCAATCATGCCCGCAAAGATGGTAGCCTCGACCGGCCCAAATCGAAACAGATAATTCACGCGCCGCGATTGGCGGCCGCATGGCGGTTTTCTGTGGTTTTCGCGGGAAGGCGATCTTCACACCGCAAAATTTCCGCATGGCCCGTGCGATAGCCGCGCAACATCGGGCACAGCCCGCGAATCCGACAGGCCAGGTCGATGAGCCGTGAGACTCTGAGGACGCGAAGCGAGCTCGAGGTGCGCGCTTCAGAGCTGGTAGACGCCGCCGCACACCACGGTCTGGTCGAGCCGCTCGCAATACATGTCCTTGGGCTCGACCTTCTGCGTCACCGGGTTCATGAATTTGTAGGTCTGCCAGAAGCTCGGATGCGTCGCGGCGAGCTCCACGCGCTCCTTCACGAAGGCCTTGCCGTCGGGATCCTTGTCGGCGATCTGGTTGGTGCCGATGCGTTTGGCGTGGGCGCCGTGGGCCAGCACCATGCCGTCGAGGCCATAGACCACGATGTACAGGTCGCGGTCGACGAACCGGCCCGATGGATTGCTGATCTCCGGATAGGCTTTGCCGGGGCCTTCGGCCTCGATGGCGTCGACGGCCTTTTTCACCATGGCGACCGCCTGATCCTTGGTGGCGCCGGTCGCGGCCAGCGACGCGCCGCCGAAGACTGTCAGCGCGGCGATGAGCGAGGCCGCGGCGATAGAAGTGAGACTGTGGGCACGAGAACTCATGGCGTTTCTCCGCGCATCCCCGACGCGGCACACGCTAAGGCCCTGCTGCTCGCGTCCCTAACCCATCCTTGTTCCATGCTTTCGCAATCGCCAACGGTTTCCGGGTGGGCCGTCTCAGCCGGGCGTTTCCGCAGCGACGAGCCAGGCGGGATCGAACCAGCGGTCGGCGTCGCCGTCATAAGGGAGCCGCGTGATGTCCCAATGGTCGATGAACGGCGCGTAAATCTCCCAGACCGGGGGGCCTCCGCCGACATAGATGACGCTCTCGGGAAATCGCGCGAGCACCTCGGCGGGGTGCATGTGAGAGCGGATCTCGACGATGGTTCGGTGCTTGTAGGCCAGAGGCGGGATCGACGCGACAGTCGCGGGGCCGGCAATGAGAACATGCCCCTTGGTCAGGTCGAAGAACCGGGCGACGTCGGCCTGATATTGCCATCCTTTATTGCCCTCCCAGGGGAGCCTGCCCTTGAGCCCCAATTGACCGCGCAGGCCTATGGCACACATGGCGCGTATCTCAGCCGCCATTCTCTCCTCCTTTTGATGTGGCGTCTGTCTCGTGACCTGCGACCTTATCGGCCGATGGCGTTTTGGCAAGGAGTCGTGCATAGAGCGCACCTCCATGACCGCCCGCCGCGTCCCCCGCGCCGATGTCGATCCGCGCCAAAGACTGAAGGCGATCGGGCTCATGGCGCTCGCCACGCTCTGCTTCGCCGCGCTCGATTCCACGGGAAAATATCTCATCATCAAGGAGGCCATTCCGGTCGCCCAGGTCACCTGGCTCCGATTCGTCGGTCATGTGGTGTTCAGCGCGGTGGCGCTGTGGCCGTTCGCCTTCAAGCCGTCGCTCCGCTCGGCCAAGCCGGTGATCCAGATTTTACGCTCGGCGCTGATGGTGGTGACCACGGGTTTCAATTTCATCGCGCTCCGCTATCTCCAGCTCGACCAGACCGTCACCATCTTCTTCCTCACGCCGCTGCTGGTCGCGGCTCTGGCCGGGCCCTTGCTCGACGAATGGGTGGGCTGGCATCGCGTGCTGGCCATCGTCGCGGGCTTTATCGGCGTGCTGCTCGTGTTTCATCCGGGCATCGGCACGGTCCATTGGGCCATGCTGCTGGCGCTGGTCGCGACCTTCGGCTACGCGCTCTACAATCTCGCGACGCGCTATCTCGCCGCCTTCGATCCGCCCGAGGTGACGCAGACCTACACGCCGCTCGGTGGGGTGCTGATCCTGGCGCCATTGGCGCTCGCCGTTTGGCATTGGCCCGAGAACGCCACCCAATGGGGGCTGCTCGCCTCGCTCGGCTTCTGGGGCGGGCTCGGCCATTGGCTGCTGATCCTGGCGCATCGCAGTGCGCCGGCGCCGGTGCTGGCGCCGTTCATCTATCTCGGCCTGATCTGGATGTCGTTCGCGGGCTATCTCATCTTCGACAATGTGCCGACCTTGTGGACGCTGTCGGGCGCGGCCATCGTCATCGTGGCGGGACTTTATCTCTTGGCGCGGGAGCGCATGGCGATGGGCGCGGCCAAGGCCGGCCCGGCTTCCGACATCGCCACGCAGTGACCCCCCTCTCCCCTGTGGGGAGAGGGTGAGGGGAACCAGGACTCTATTTTACCGCTTCGAGCCCCCTCACCCGTATCGAAGCCACGCATGGCTTCGATACGACCTCTTCCCGCTGGGGAGAGGTGAAGAGGAGCGCTTGGGCAATCCCGTGGCGTTTGGCTGGCTAGGTGTCTAACGCTTCGTCCGCTGGGGTGGCGGCATAGCGGCGGCGCACATCCTCGGCGAAGCTCGCGAAGCGTCCCGCCTCGATCGCGTCGCGCGCGCGCGCCATCAGCTCCTGATAGAACTGAACGTTGGCGTAAGAGAGCAGCATGGCGCCAAGCGTCTCGCCGGACCGCACGAGATGATGCAGATAAGCGCGCTCGTATCGCGCCGCCGGACACGCGCTCTCGGGGTCGAGCGGCGTGGCGTCCTCGGCATAACGGGCGTTGCGGAGATTGAGCCGTCCGCTCCAGGTGAAGGCCTGGCAATGGCGGCCAGAGCGGGTCGGCATCACGCAATCGAACATGTCGATGCCGCGCGCGATGGAGAGAAGCAAATCCTGCGGCGTGCCGACGCCCATGAGGTAGCGCGGCCGGTCCTGCGGCAGCACGGCGGTTGCGATCTCGACCATGTCCAGCATGGCGCCCTGCCCCTCGCCGACCGCGAGTCCGCCGATAGCGTAGCCGTCGAAACCGATCTCCATCAGCGCGCGGGCGCTTCCCTCGCGCAAATCGGGATAGACGCTCCCCTGCACGATGCCGAACAAGGCTTGGCCCGGCGCGGCGTGTGCGCCGAAGGCAACCTTGCAGCGTTCCGCCCAGCGGAGCGACAGCTCGAGCGAAATCTTCGCCTCCTCGCGCGTCGCGGGGTATGGCGTGCACTCGTCGAGCACCATCTGGATGTCGGCGCCGAGCAGGCATTGCACCTCGATGGCGCGCTCTGGGCTGAGCTCGACGGTGGCGCCGTCGATATGCGATTGGAAGGTGACGCCCTGCTCGCCGATGCGCCGCAGCTTGGCCAGCGACATCACCTGATAGCCGCCGCTGTCGGTGAGGATGGGCTTGTCCCAATGCATGAATTTATGCAGGCCGCCGAGCTTGGCGATGCGCTCGGCGCCGGGCCGGAGCATCAGATGGTAGGTGTTGGCGAGGATGATATCGGCACCCGCCGCCGCCACGTCCTCGGGGAACATGGCCTTGACCGTGGCGCCGGTGCCGACCGGCATGAAGGCGGGCGTGCGGATGATCCCGCGCGGCGTGGCGATGGCGCCGGTCCGCGCGCTGCCGTCCCGCGCTTTGATGGTGAAAGAGAAGCGTTCGGTCATGCCCCCGTCACCCTAACCCTCTCCCCACAGGGGAGAGGGGATTTTCAGTGCCGGCTTCAGACGCCTTGACCGGGCTGAGCAGGCAGGCGTCGCCATAGGAATAGAAGCGATAGCGCTCCTCGACCGCATGCGCATAAGCGCGCCGCATGAGATCGAGGCCCGCGAAGGAGGCGACCAGCATGAACAGGGTTGAGCGCGGCAAATGGAAATTGGTCAAGAGGCGATCGACGTGACGGAAGCGATAGCCCGGCGTGATGAACAGACTCGTCTCACCGTTGAAGGGGGAGAGCCTTCCATCCTCGCCGGCGGCACTTTCGAGCAGGCGGAGCGAGGTCGTGCCGGCGGCGACGATCTTCCCTCCCCTCGCCTTGACGTCGTTCAGCGCCGCGGCAGTTTCTTGCGTGATCATGCCTCGCTCGGCATGCATGACATGGTCTGCCGTATCGACACCCCTGACCGGTAAAAAGGTGCCGGCGCCGACATGCAGCGTCACGAAATGGTGCGAGACGCCTCTGGCTTGAAGCGCCTGCATCAGCCGGTCGGTGAAATGCAAGCCTGCGGTCGGCGCCGCGACCGCGCCCGCTTCGCGCGCGAAGATTGTCTGGTAGTCGCTGCGGTCCTGGTCGTCGGTGGCGCGGCGCGAGGCGATATAAGGCGGCAGCGGCATGGCGCCAAGCGCGGCGATCGCCTCATCGAGTGCGGCGCCGCTCAGGTCGAAGCGAAGCGTCACCTCCCCCTCCTCGCCGCGTCCCTCGACGGTGGCGGCAAGGCTCCCGAGCAGGCATACATTGCTGCCGCCCCCGAACACAATGCGGTCTCCGGCTTTCAGCCGTTTGGCCGGACGCGCCAGAGCCTGCCAGCGCCCTGCATCGCGCCGCTCGATCAAGGTCACCGAGATCTGCGCCGAGGCGCCGTCGCGCATCCGCACGCCTCTGAGCTCCGCCGGGATCACCTTGGTATCGTTGAAGATGAGCGCGTCGCCCGGCGTAAGCAGCGCAGGCAAGTCGAGGATCGTCCGGTCGGCAAAGGGAGGCGAAGCGCCTTGCTCGACCACCAGCAGGCGCGCGGCGTCGCGCGGCACGGCCGGGCGAAGCGCGATCAACTCCTCCGGCAGATGGTAGTCGAACGCATCGAGGCGCACGGGCCGGCGCTACGCAGGATCGGCGGCAACCCGCACCGTCAGCATCTTGTCGGGATTGGCCGGCGGCTCGCCGCGATTGATCTTGTCGACATTCTCCATGCCCTCGATCACGCGTCCCCATACCGTGTATTGGCGATTGAGGAAGCTCGCGTCGTCGAAGCAGATGAAGAACTGGCTGTCGGCGGAATCGGGAGATTGCGCGCGCGCCATGGACACCGCGCCTCTGGTATGCGGCTCGGTGTTGAACTCGGCCTTGAGCTTCTGGCCCGAGCCGCCCATGCCGGAGCCGGTCGGGTCGCCGGTCTGGGCCATGAACCCCTCGATGACGCGGTGGAACACCACGCCGTCATAGAAGCCCTTGCGTGCGAGCTCCTTGATGCGGGCGACATGGCCAGGCGCAAGATCGGGACGCATCTCGACAGTCACGCGGCCCTTGCTGGTCTCGATGATGAGGGTGTCTTCTGGTTTTGCCATGGAAGCGATCCTTGTTGGGGGGCGCAGCGCTTAGTTCTCGATGGTCGCCTTCTTGATGAAGTCGAGCTTGGGAAACGCCTTGTTCAGGTAGGCGTTGCCGAGGCTCTGGACGATGCCCTGGTTCGGGCCATGGCCGCCCGGCGCGCCTTCGCCGTAGCCGTTATAAAGGGAATCGACCACATCCATGCCCGAGACGACTTTGCCGAAGGGCGAAAAGCCCTGGCCGTCGAGCCCGGTATTGTCGCCGTAATTGATGAACACCTGGGTCGTGCGCGTATTGGGGCCGGCGGTGGCGAAGGTGATGTTGCCGCGCACATTGCTCTGCTTGACCGGATCGTCCTTGATATCGGCGTCGCGCCACACCGAAGAGACCTTCGGATCGCCGTTGAGGCCGAACTGCACCATGAAGCCATCGATCACGCGGAAGAAGCGCGTATCGTTGTAGAAGCCGTTCTTGACGAGATTGTAGAAGCGGTCGGCGCCGTTCGGCGCCCAATCGCGATGCACCTCGACCACGAAGGGGCCCTTGCTCGTGTCGAACTTGACCTTGTACACGGGCGGCGCCTGCTCGTTCAGGCTCGCGGGGTCGGAGAGGTTGCCGGCGCCGGCGGGGCCTTGGGTGGCGAGAAGACCGAGCGCAAGGGCCGCGGCGAATACGATGCTTGACTGAAGTCTCATGCTTCCTCCTTGGAAAAGAATTGGGGACCGGACTAGACGGCAAATTTCTTCTTGAGCGCCGCGACCACGACCTTCGGCACGAAGGACGAAACGTCGCCGCCCATTGCGGCAATCTGGCGGACAAGGCTGGCCGCGATGTGCCGCGAATTCGGCGAGGAGGCCAGAAACACCGTCTCGATCTCCGGCGCAAGGGCCTGGTTCATGCCGGCCATCTGCATCTCGTAGTCGAAATCGCCGGCGTCGCGCAGGCCCCTGATGACGATCGTCGCGCCCGCGGCCTTGGCGGCAGCGACGGTCAGATTGCCGTAAGTGGCCACTTCGAGCTTGAGCCCGATCTCCTTCGCCACCGGCTTCAGCACCAGGGCCGTGAGTTTCACGCGCTCCTCGGTGGTGAACAGAGGATGCTTGTCGTGATGGGTGCCGACGGCGATGACGAGCTTGTCGACGAGACGGCCCGCCCGGCGCACGATATCGACATGGCCGAAGGTGACGGGATCGAAGCTTCCGGGATAAAGGCCGACGCGCAAAGTCTTGCACTCCGAGAAGCGCGACGGCCGCCGCCTCATTGGGGTTTGAGGGAATGCCCAGTCGCGCGAGCCACCTTCTAGCCGCGCAAGTCATGCATCGGCAAGGCCGCAAAACAAGAAAGGGCCCGGCGGCGCGGCCGGGCCCTCTCGGCACCCCAAGTGGATTTGGCCGTTTACTTTATTGGGCCGGCATCGGCGCTATGGCCAAAAATGGAACCGAGATTGAAGCGGTAGCCGAGGCCGGCCGAGAAGATCCAGGGATCGAGATCGGCATCGCCCACGACGTTGAGACCGCCAAGCGCGGCGTTGTTGTGCCAGGTCACCGTCGTATCGAGCCAAGTCTTCTTGACGTCGGCGTTGAGCGACCAGCCGTTGCCGATCGAGACATCGACGCCCGCCTGCAAAGTAAAGCCCCAGGCGGCGTCGATATCGACCTTGGTCGCGCCGAGCGCGTTGTCGCCCGTGCCGGTGTCGAAGAAATTGATGTATTGCACGCCGGCGCCGACATAAGGCTCGAAGGCGCCCATGCCGGTGAAGTGGTATTGCAGCGTCAAAGCCGGCGGGAAGATCCAGGTGTCGGCGACCTCGCCCAGGCTGGCGATGGTCCCCTTCCCGTCGATCTCGTGCTTGGCGAAGCAGCAGAACAGCTCGACCGCGAGATTCTTGTTGAAGAAATAGCTGAGCGTGAGCGCCGGGATCACCTCGGTGCTGACATCGGCGTCGGCGCCCGGGAGCACGGTGCCGCCCGCGCGCACCGTCGCTTCGGTCTCAGGATCCACCACCGTGCCGAGCACGCGCACCATGAAATTCCCGTCGTTGCTTCCGGCCGCGGCGGGGAGCGACCCGCCGATCAGCCCTAGCCCCAAGCCGAGGGCGGCTAATGCGCCTCGTGCCGTTCCTGTCATCGTCGCGTCGCCCTTGTTCCCGCCAGCGCTTCTCGGCACGAAACCGTACCCAACGGATTCGCGCTCGCTATCGTCAGTAATATTCTTGTGACGGCCCGCTTCCCCGTTAAAGCGCTGATCGGCCTTGCGCGCTGATCCGCATCAGAGTTGGGCGCATCGTTTGCCTGCTGTTGCGGCAGGGCCACAGATTTTCTTGATCCAGGTCAAAACTTTGAAGGCTCGCGTGGCGGTCCGGCCAGGCTTTGCCGGCCCCCGCCATCTTGATCGAGATCAAGGCGAGGCCTCGCTCCGCGCCCGAGAGCTATGCGCGGAAGCTGCACTCCGCCGCGAGGGGGAAAAACGTTGGTTATGGCATCCAGCGCGAAGACACGAAGCGAGGCTCGGTCGGGGACGAGCGCGCTCTGTAGCGCCGCAAAAGGGCCTGCGCTCACCCCGGTCCCGGTCCCCGCCGCGATCGGCTACAAAGCCACGATCCTGCGCACGCGGAGGGGACAGGCGCTGGCGCTTTGCTTCGACGGCGGCGAGACGGCGTTCATCGTCCGTGCCGGCGTGCTGACGCTCCAGGTCACCCTGCCCGGTAGCGCGCGTCAGGTGGTGGCAATGCTCTTTCCGGGCGACGTGCTCCGGTCGAACTTCGCGCCGCCGCATGCCGAATCGGCGCTCGTCTCGGCGGGCGCGGGCGAGGTATGGCGGATGCGCCTTGCCGCGCTGGATGCTCTCGCGGCGAGCGATCCCGCGATTCAGCGCTATCTCGATGAGGCCGTGGCCAGCCGGATGGCGCGCCTGGCGCTGCATGCCGCGACGCTCGGCCAGTTCGATTGCGAGCAGAGGGTGGCGACTTTGCTGGTCGAGCTGGCGCTCCACACCGGGGTGAATTCGCCCGGCGGCGGCATCGTGTTCGACCTGCCCTTCAACCGGAAGGATATCGCCGACTATCTCGGGCTTAACCCCGATACGCTGTCGCGGATCATGTCGCGGTTGAAGGCGGCAGGCGTGATCGGCCACTCGGAGCGGAACCGGGCGGTGATCCGCGATTTCCCCGCGCTCGCTTCGCGCTCCCCGGCCGCGCGATCGCTCATCGAGATCAGCGGCGCCCGCCGGGGCGAAGCATCGCTCCCCACGCCCGGCTGACCGGCCGCGCCGGCGCTTATTCCACAGCCTCGTCCTCGCCCTCGCCGCCATTCTCGTCGGAGATGTGCTCGACCGAAACCACGCGCTCGCCCTCTGCCGTCGAGAACACGATCACCCCTTGAGTCGAGCGGCCCATGACGCTGATGTCCTGAACCGGCACGCGGATCAACTGGCCGCCATCGGTGACGAGCATCATCTGGTCGGTCTCCTCGACGGGGAAGGAGGCGATCAGCCTGCCGTTGCGCGGATTGACGACCATGGCGATGATGCCTTTCCCGCCACGGCCGGAGATGCGGTACTCATACGCGCTGGTGCGCTTGCCGTAGCCGTTCTCGGACACCGTCAGCACGAACTCCTCATGCGCGCTGAGCTCGGCGTAACGCTCAGGCGTCAGCACCACCGTCTCCTCGCCGTCGACCTCGGCGTCGATCTCGGGCTCCTGAACCTCGGCGCCGCCGCGGCGGATCATGTTGGCCTGGCGGATATAGGTAGCGCGCTCGGCGGGGCCGGCCTCGATATGACCGAGGATGGCCATGGAGATGACCTGGTCGTCGCCTTCGAGCTTGATGCCGCGCACGCCAGCGGATTCGCGCCCCTTGAACACGCGCACGTCGGTCGCCGGGAAGCGGATCGCCTGACCTTCCGCCGTGGTCAGCAGCACGTCCTGCTGCTCGTTGCAGACCTGCACGCCGACGATGCGGTCGGCGCCGTCGAGCTTCATGGCGATCTTGCCGTTCTGGCGGACCTCGATGAAGTCGGACAGCTTGTTGCGC
>JALHTP010000380.1 GCA_022865725.1 Methyloceanibacter sp.
CTCAAGGCCCTCGACATGGAGGAGCGCATCGGCGAGCGCGTGCGCTCGCTGAATGGCGGCCACCGGCGCAGGGTCGAGATCGCGCGCGGTCTGCTGCACAGCCCGAAGCTGCTGCTGCTCGACGAGCCCACCATCGGGCTCGACGATCCGACGCGCACGGCAATCGTGCGCCACATCCACGAGCTGGCGCGAACCGACAATATCGGCGTGCTGTGGGCCACGCATCTCTTCGACGAGGTGCAACCCAACGACGATTTGTTGGTGATCAATCGCGGCAAGATCGTAGCGCGTGGCACGACCAAGGACGTGGTGGCCGAGACCGGCGCGAAAGATCTCGGCGGCGCCTTCAGGCTCCTGATCGGCGGCGATACCGAAGAGGACGTCGCCGCATGAACCTGATGCATTATGTCCGCGCCTTCTGGGGCATCGTCTGGCGCGAGCTGCTGCGCTTCCTGCAGCAGCGTGAGCGGTTTTTCGCGGCCCTGGTCAGGCCCATGATTTGGCTGATTATTTTCGCCGCGGGCTTCCGCGCGGCGCTCGGCATCTCGATCATCCCGCCGTATCAGACCTACATCACCTACGACGTGTACATCACGCCGGGCCTGCTCGCCATGATCCAGCTGTTCCAGGGCATGCAGAGCTCGCTGTCGATGGTCTACGACCGCGAGATGGGATCGATGCGGGTGCTGCTGACGACGCCGCTGCCGCGCTGGTTCCTGTTGGTCTCGCGCCTGTTCGCCGGGGTGATCGTGTCCCTGTTCCAGGTCTACGCGTTTCTCCTGGTCGCCTATTTCTGCGGCGTGGAGCTGCCGCCTTGGGGCTATCTCACGGCGCTGCCGGCGCTGATTCTGACCGGCATGATGTTCGGCTCGCTCGGCATGCTGCTCTCCTCGACCATCAAGCAGCTGGAGAACTTCGCCGGCATCATGAATTTCGTGATCTTCCCGATGTTCTTCGCCTCCTCGGCGCTCTATCCGTTGTGGAAGATGCGGGAAGGCAGCCTCTGGCTCTATTACATCTGCCTGTACAACCCGTTCACCTGGGCGGTCGAGCTGATCCGCTTCGCCTTCTATCTCGAGGTGAACTGGCAGGCGCTCGGCATCGTGGGCGGGTGCACGCTTCTGTTCCTGGCGCTGTCGGTATGGGCCTATGACCCGGCGGTCGGCATCCAGCAGCGGAAGGTGGCGGCGGCCGCGGCGGCCGGGTAGGGCTTTTAGCTGTTGGAGAAATTGCCCGGATAGCGGCGCAACAAATCGGCGTGGATCGCCTCGACCGTCTTGTGGTCCCGCTCTGCTTGCGGCACCGCGATGGTCTCGACCGCGACGACGTGGGTGGGCCGCGGCGCGAGCAGGACCAGCTGGTCGGCGAGCATGATCGCCTCGCGCGCATTGTGGGTGACGAGAAGCGCGGTGGTCGGCCTCTCCTGCCATACCTCGAGCAGGAGCTTTCGCAGCCGGTCGGCGGTCCGCTCGTCGAGCGACACGAACGGCTCATCCAGCAACAGGAGATCGGGCTTGGTGGCGAAGGCGCGCGCCAGAGCGACCCGTCTGGCAAGCCCAAGCGACAGCTCTTGCGGATAACGCGGCAGCATGTCGGCGATGCCGACAGCCTGGGCCAGCCGCTCGAGTTCGCCCTCGGTGAAGCCGGGAGCCGCGACGAGCTCAATATTCTGCCGCACGGTGCGCCAGGGCAGAAGGCGGGGCTCCTGGAACATGAGCCCGATGCGGGTGTCGGCAGAAATGCCCACATCCCCCGTGAACCGATCGTCGAGGCCGGCGACGATGCGCAACAGCGTGGTCTTGCCGCAGCCCGACGGGCCCATCAAGACGGTCATGCTCTCGGGCTCGACGTCGAGGACGAAGTCGCGGATGGCAACCAGCTCGGTGCCATCGGCGCTTATGTGCGTCTTCTGCTCGATGCGGATTTCAAACCGGCTTGTTACGCCAGCGTGTTGAATGTCGTTCAATGGGCTGCACCAATAAATATTCGATTGTCAGCATGACGGCGACGAAGGCGAGCGTATAGCCGAGGATCGCCGTCACGTTGAAAAGCTGGAAGTTCAGATGGAGCTCGAAGCCGACGCCGTTCGGGCGGCCGAGTAGCTCGACGACGAGCACGATCTTCCAGATCAGCGAGATGCCGGTTCGCGACGCCGTCGCGAAATAGGGCTGCAACTGCGGCAGGGTGACGTTGCGCAGCTTGCTCATCGGCGACAGCCGGTAGGCGCGCGCCATCTCGTCGAGACCGGGATCGAGCGCGCGGGCGCCTTCACGCAAGGTGACGACGACGTTGGGGATCTTGTTGAGGGCGACGGCGCCGATCGCCGCGGCCTCGTTCAACCCGAACCACACATAAGCGAGGATGATGATGACGAGGGCGGGAAGATTGAGCAGCACGATCAGCCAGGGATCGAGCGCGCGGTTCAGCGCCGGCATCTGGCCCATGGCGAGTCCGATCACGGTGCCGATCGCCATCGCCACCACGAAGGAGGCCACGACACGCCACAAGGTAATGCCTAGCTCGGTCAGGAGGTCGCCATGCACCGTCTCCTTGTAGATATATTCGATCACCGCGACCGGGCCGGGCAGGAGCCGGCTCTGCGCGATCTCGGCGGCGATGAACCAAATGAGCAAGAAGCCCGCGATCGAGAGGATCGAAACGAGGGGCCCGCGGAAGAGGCGCGCCCTCGGCACGGCGTCGGTGCGGGCAAAGCTAACGCTCACGGCTTGCCCCCGTGCCAGAACGTGCCGGGAGCGAGCTCGGTGCCGGGACCGACAAGCTTCTCGCCGCCAAGCTCGCGCAGGAACTGAAACAGGATCTTGGCGTCGGTCTCGTTCTCGGCCGCCGAACGCTCAGGGATGCCCTCGCGATAGCGGCGCCGTAGCGCCTCGAAGGTTGCGTCGTTGAAGGTGGGATCGTTCTCGCCCATGAGCGGCTTCAGCCGGTCCCATTCTTTGTCGGAGGTCGCGAGCAGCTCGTCGGCCTTGGCTGCTGCGCGCAGAAATGCTTGAATTCCTTCAATATTCTTCTTGCCCCAGCTCTCGCTGAACACATAGCCGACCATGGCGACCTCGCCCTTGGCGCCAAGCTCGCGCACCACGTCCTCGACCCCGATCAGCTGGGTGAAGCCTTCGGCCTCGAGCCTCGCCGCATAGGGCCAGAAATTGAGCACGGCATCGAGCGCGCCCTGTTTCGCCCGTTCGGCGAGGAGGGGAGGCGCGCCGTATTCCTGATTGGTCTCCGCCCTCAGGTCGAGATTGGCGGTCCTGAGCGCGTAGGCCACGAGCAAGAGCCAGCTCTTGTCGAGAGGACCTCCGGCCACGCCAAGCCGCTTGCCCTTGAGATCGCCCAGCGTCTTGATGGGCGAGTTGGGGGGCACCATGATGGCGCCGAGCGCGGTGGTGAAAGGCGAGAAGGTGAAATCGCCGCCGCCGCTCCGCTCCCGCGAGACCCACAGCCAATCCGTGGCGATGATGTCGACCGAGC
>JALHTP010000381.1 GCA_022865725.1 Methyloceanibacter sp.
AGCGTCAAGCCGATATCGTCCAGCCCTTCCATCAGGCAGCGCTTGCGGAAGGGGTCGATGTCGAACTTTATCACGCCGCCGTCGGGCCCTCTGATTTCCTGCGCCGCAAGATCGACGGTGATGGTGGCGTTGGCGCCGCGCGATGCGTCGTCGACGAGCTTGTCGATCTCCGCCTGCGGGAGCGCGATGGGGAGGATGCCGTTCTTGAAGCAGTTATTGTAGAAGATGTCGGCGAAGGACGGCGCGATGATGCAGCTGATGCCGAAATCGAGCAGCGCCCAGGGCGCGTGCTCGCGGCTCGACCCGCAGCCGAAATTCTCCCCGGTGATGAGGATCGTCGCTTCGGTGTAAGGCGGCTTGTGCAGGACGAAGTCCGGATGCGGCTTGCCCGCCTCGTCGTAGCGAAGCTCGGCGAACAGGCCCGAGCCCAGCCCGGTGCGCTTGATGGTTTTGAGATATTGCTTGGGGATGATCATGTCGGTGTCGACATTGATCATGGGCAGATAGGCCGCGATCCCCGTGAGCGTGGTGAATTTCTGCATGGTCTTTCTCGGTTCGACGAGAGGCTATGTAGCCTCAAGCGGCCAGGCTTTCCAGTCGCTTGGCGCTCAAGGCTCCGGATATCTCCGCTTTTCAGGCGTTAATGCCCGGACTAAGGTCCGCCAGGCCAAGCCAGGGATGAGGGATTTTCAGATGGCGGGAACGGTAATTTACGAGGCGCATCCGGCGATGTTCCGGGCGCATCCCTTCTGGTTCATCCTGGCGGTGCTTTTGATCCTCGCCTTCGGCATCGGCATCATCGTCCTGCTCTATTGGTACATCAAGACGCGCGCCACCGCGCTCACCGTCACCGAAAACGAGCTCATGTATGAGCGGGGGATCTTGAGCAAGGACCGCACCTCGGTCTCGCTCAAGCACGTCCGCTCGGTGCATGTCACGCAAGGCTTCATCAACCGCATTCTCGGGGTGGGCACCATCCAGATCTCCACCGCGGGCGATGAGCCGGAATTCACCATCGCCGACATGCCCGACCCGCATCTGATCAGGGAAGCGATCACCAAGGCGCAGGAGATGCGCGACAATAACGACTGAGCGGGGCGGGGAAGGACGAGACGCCATGCCAAGCACGAGCGACCGGCAAGACCGCAATGAGGCGCTGAGGCTGTTCGTTGTCGCGGCGATAGCACTCCTGCTGCTCTTGGCGGTCGGGGGCGCCGGACTTTATTATCTGGTCGGGATCGGCGGCGACGCGGACCCGTTCTCGCAAGGCCTCGGCCTGAAGAACGCGGCGTTGATCTCCTTCGCCGTGTCCTTCGTCGCCATTCTCGTCATGGCGGTCGTGTCGGGCGGCGACGCCATTTTCGGCGAGCTGCCTTTCACCATCCTGGGCTTCCTGATTTTCTTTCTGATTTTCTGGCTGATGATCGCCTGGATCTTCTAGCCGGAAAGAGCGCGCGCCGGAGCTATTGCGCGGGGCCGAGCGTCTGGGCCTTGGGCGCGGAGGCAGAACCGGTCGCCTGCTGGGCGCCGCTCCCGATCAGCTCGCGATAAGCTTTGCGCATGGTCTCGCAACGCTGCGGGCCTGGCGGGTGGACCCCATCGCCCTTCAGCTGCGAGATGAAGGTGCAAATGTCCTCCATGCCTTGGGCGTCGAGCCAACCCCATTTCACGCCGCGCCTGATGGCAAAGAGGTCGGCCTGCGTTTCGTCGGCGCCGATGAACTGGTGCCCGCATTCGTGGCTGTAGATATAGAGCTTC
>JALHTP010000382.1 GCA_022865725.1 Methyloceanibacter sp.
GTTCTTGGAAGCGGTTCATCCAACTTTGTGAAGGCAACGACGAAATCATCATTATGGGGAACGCCGATACAGGGAAGATGAGACTCATTGCTGAGATTGATAAGAAAGGTCGCATCGCTCAAGGCGAGGGTGCTCCAAAGGCCTCTTATACCAAATCCCTGAGTGTGTGACTCACGAGGGTGATTCACGAATCGGCGGCGATCTGATTCAACATGGCAAACGGAGGAGGTTTGCCATGGCTGCTGCAATTGCCTTGCGGGAAGACTTTGACGCGTTGGCGTTGCGGGGGTTGGCGAAGAAGACGCGGGACGCGAACCAAAGCCGGCGCCTTTTGGCGCTTGCCGAGATTTACGAGGGCGGCTCGCGCGGGCAAGCGGCGCGCATCGGCGGTATCGGTCTGCAGACGACCCGCGACTGGGTGCTGCGGTTCAATGCCAGGGGGCCGGACGGTCTCATCGATGGCAAGGCGCCGGGACGGGCGCCCAAGCTCAACGGCGTCCATCGCCAGGAACTCGCCCGCATCATCGAGAGCGGCCCGATCCCGGCGATCCATGGGGTCGTACGCTGGCGGCTGATCGACTTGGCGCAGTGGGTGTGGGAGGAGTACCGCATCAGGGTTGCCAAGCAGACTTTGAGCCGGCAGTTGCGGGCGATGGGCTTCCGCAAGCTCTCGGCCCGGCCGCGGCATCACGCCCACAACGAGCACGCCGCTGAGGCTTTTAAAAAAACTTCCCCGACCTGCTGGCGCAGATCGCGCGCAGCAAGTCTGCGGGCGCCGAGATAGAGGTCTGGTTCCAGGACGAGGCCCGCATCGGCCAGAAGAACAAGATCACGCGCCGCTGGGCCAAGCGCGGCACCCGGCCCCTCAGCCCCCGCGACCAGCGTACCTGCTCGGCCTACATCTTCGGCGCCATCTGTCCCAAAGAGGGCAAGGGCGCCGGCCTTGTCATGCCGTTCTGCAACAGCGCCACCATGGAGATGCATCTGGCCGAGATATCGCAGGCCGTTGCACAGGGCGCCCACGCCGTCCTGCTCATGGATCAAGCCGGCTGGCACAGCTCGGCCAAGCTTGACGTGCCCGACAACATCACCATCGTCCTGTTCCCCTCCCGCTCGCCCGAGCTCAACCCAGTCGAGAACGTCTGGCAATTCATGCGCGACAACTGGCTGTCGAACCGGGTCTTCACATGCCATGACGACATCGTCGACCACTGCTGTGAGGCTTGGAACAAGCTCGTTGATCGGCCCTGGACGATCATGTCCATCGGCATGCGCGATTGGGCCTATCGGTCATGATCATCGCGACTTGGTATTAGACATTTTATTTTGAAACACGGGAACGATATTCGACGTTCGGAATTGTCCTTCTAGTGGCGGTCCCGCCATCAATTCAGGAGAAAATCATGAGTATGCACTCCGCGACCGCGGCGCCTCCGAGCGGCGCTGTTCAGTTTACGAGCAAACTGCCGGGCGATACCGCAGCCGTCAGCACTTACTACAAGCGCAATGTCTACGACGCTGCGGACGCGAAGATCGGCGACGTGACCGATCTCATTATGGGCCACGA
>JALHTP010000383.1 GCA_022865725.1 Methyloceanibacter sp.
CGCTGCCATTCTCGCGCTGGTCGGGGCCATCAACATCCCCATCATCAAATTCTCGGTGGATTGGTGGAACACGCTGCACCAGCCGGCCAGCATCATCCGCCTGGGCGGCCCGACCATCGATCCCTCCATGCTGTGGCCGCTTCTCGTCATGGCGGTCGCCTTCACGCTGCTCTTCGTGCTGCTGCATCTCATCGCCATGCGCGCCGAGATCCTGCGCCGCCGCGTGCGCGCGCTGCAGCAGACGCAAGTCGAGCACGCCGCCCTGGTCGAGGCCTGAGCGCGAGCCCCATGCCCGATCTCGGTCCGCACGCGATCTTCATTCTCGCCGCTTATGGCGTGACCCTGGTCGCGGTGGCGGCGCTTGCCGCTTCAATCGTCGAGGACGACCGCAAGCAGCGTCGCCTTCTTGCCGAACTCGAGCAAAGAGGCATCCGGCGGCGCTCGGCGCCACCCAAGCCGGCCTCGACCGCCTCGAGCAAGCCGGCCTCGACCAAGCCAAAGTCGAAGCGGAAGGCCGCGCCATGACCGACGCGCCCCGCACATCTCCCATGCGGCGTTTCGGCCCTGCTTTGCCGCTCCTGATCTTCGCGGCGCTGGCCGGTCTCTTCTGGTACGCGCTGCAGGGCGGCGATCCCTCGCTCCTGCCTTCGCCCTTGATCGGCAAGAAGGTACCCGAATTCTCCCTTCCTCCCATCGCAGGCCTGAGCGCCGAGGGGAAAGATGTCCCGGGCTTCGACTCCTCCGACCTCGCGCAAGGCGAGCCCACCATCGTCAACGTCTTCGCCTCATGGTGCGTGGAATGCCAGGTCGAGCATCCTGTGCTGCTCGCGCTCGGCCAGCAGCCGGGCATCAGGCTTTACGGCATCGACTATAAGGACGTTGAGGCTTCCGCACGGCGCTTCCTCGGCCGCTATGGCAACCCCTACGCGCGGGTCGGCGCCGATGCCTGGGGGCGCACGGCAATCGATTTCGGCGTCTATGGCGTGCCCGAGACCTATGTGGTGACCGGCGACGGCAAGATCGCCTACCGCCATGTCGGCCCTCTGACCGAGGATGCGATCAGGGACAAGATCCTGCCGCTACTCAAGCCGCCGGATAAAAAACCCCAAGGCTAAAGCCAACCCCTTATTGTCATGCCCGCGAAGGCGGGCATCCAGTAATCACCGCCATCGGCAGTCGACCAAGCGCATTGGTTACTGGATCGCCGGGTCAAGCCCGGCGATGACAAGTTCGAGGTGAGCGCGGAGCAGCTATTTGCGGATGGCGGCGACGATCAGATTGAGGGATTCGAGGAACTCCTGCCGCTTGGCGGGCGGGAGGCTGGCGAGCAGCTTCTGATCGGCCGCGGTCGCGCCGGGCTGCGCCTCGCGCAGCGCCTTGGCGCCCTGAGGCGTCAGCTTGATGGCATAGGCTCTGGCATCGTCCTTGGCGCGGCGGCGCTGGATCAGCCCGCGGCCGAGCAACCGCCCCACAATATCCGCAAGCGTCGATCGATCGATGCCGGTCCGCTCGACAAGGTCGGTCTGGGTGAGCCCCTCCTCTTCGGACACCACCATGAGCACGGCGAATTGGCGAGGAGTGAGCCCGCTCATGCGCGCTTCCGACGAGAAAATGTCCGTCGCGCACTGGCCCGCGCGATGGAGCAAATGCATCGCCGAGCCGTCGAGATCTTTCCCTCCTTTAACCATCTTGTCACGCGCCTTACTTCGCGTAGAACGTGTATCTCCGAAAATCCAACCCTTGCCATTCAAGGGTCTTGATCATCCTTGTACAACTGGCAAGGGGTAACAGCAAACGAGAGGTTGCAAGCCGCTTCGCCATGATCCGCCCCCCAAATTCGGGATCGGGCGGGTTCAGGTGATATCGGTATGGCAAAATTCCCTTGCAAGGGACCGAGAGGCCAACAAGCGGGACAGCGTTAGGGACGGCTTAAGCCCGCTTTTCCTCTTCAGGATCGCCCGTTTCCGCTTGTGGCGGCTCGCCATGGCGCTGCATCAGGGGCACTTGCGCGAGCGCGAACAGGAAGGTGAGCGGCAGGAAGCCGAAGGCCTTGAAGCTGACCCAGGCATCGGTCGAGAAATTGCGCCACACGATTTCGTTGACGATCGCCATGGCGACGAAGAACGTCGCCCAGCGCAAACTGAGCTTGCGCCAGCCCTCCTCGGTGAGGGTGAAGACCGGACCGAACAGGAGCTCGAGCACCGGCTTTTTGAAAATGAGCCCGCCCGCGAGCAGAACGGCGAACAGGGAATAGACGATGGTCGGCTTGAGCTTGATGAAAGTGTCGTCGCGGAGATAGAGCGTGAGCCCCCCGAACACGAACACGATGACGCCGCTGACGAGCGGCATCACCGGCAGCTTGTGGTAGAGCAGCCACGCGACCGCGAGCGAGATCAGCGTCGCCACCATGAAGGCGCCCGTGCCGGCATAGATCCCGCCGACCGCGTTACCGGCGAAGAACACCAGCAACGGTCCAAGCTCGATGGCGAGCTTGGGCAAGAGCGCGGGCTGGGCGGCCGCGCTCTTCGCGGGCAAAGCGGATTTGCGCTTAAGCGGCGGCTTCATTCGCGCTCTTTGCTCCAGCAATCGCGCGCGCGAAATCTTGCGCGTCGAACGGCTTCAGATCCTCGAGCCCCTCGCCGATACCGATGGCATTGATGGGAAGCTTGAAGCGCTCGGCTATGGCCACGAGGATGCCGCCCCGCGCCGTGCCGTCGAGCTTGGTCACCACCAGCCCGGTGACGCCCGCGATCTCCTTGAAGATCTCGACCTGATTTAGCGCGTTCTGCCCGGTGGTGGCGTCGAGCACGAGGATCACGCCCTGCGGCGCGCTTGCATCGATCTTCTTCAGCACGCGCACGATCTTGGCCAGCTCGGCCATCAGGTCCGATTTGTTCTGGAGGCGCCCGGCGGTGTCGATGAGGAGCACGTCCGTGCCCTCGCTGCGGGCGCGCTCGAAAGCCTCGAAGGCGACCCCGGCCGGATCGGCGCCGGCCTCTTTGGCGACGACCTCCGCGCCCACGCGCTCGCCCCACACTTTGAGCTGATCGATGGCCGCGGCGCGGAACGTGTCGGCGGCGGCGAGCATGACGCTCAATCCCTGGCGCCCGAACAGATGCGCCATTTTGCCGATGGTGGTGGTCTTGCCGGTGCCGTTCACGCCGACCACGAGGACGACATAGGGGTGGGCGCCCGGAGGAACAGCGAAATCTTGCGCCACCGGCTCGAGCACGCTTGCGATCTCCGCGGCAAGCACCTCGCGCACGGTATCTTGCGTCACTCCCCTGTCGTAGCGGCCTGTTGCGATCGCCGCGCGGATGCGCGCGGCCATGGCCACCCCAAGATCGGCCTTGATCAACACCTCTTCCAGCCGATCGAGCGTCTCCTCGTCCAGTTTCCGCTTGGTGAGGGCGCCGGCGAGATTGTCCGACAGCGCGCTCGAGGTGCGGGCGAGACCCTTGCGGAGCTGAGCGAACCAGTTCCGTTTCGGCTCGGGCTCAGCCGGACTCTTGCCGTCGCTCATGGTGCGACCGTGGCGATCAGCGCGGCGCCGTCGTCGCCGGCAACGATCGCCTCGACGAGCGCGCCGGCGCCCGTCTCCGCTTCAATCCGCACCGGCGTGAAATCGGCCGAGCGCCCGTGCCGCTCGTTCTCCATGAGCACCTGGATGCGGCTTCCCTTGGCGCCTTGCAGATGCTGCTTGAGCGCTGTGACACCCTTCTCGCGCAGCTCGCTTGCGCGCCTGGCGATGACCGCGCCATGAATCTGTGGCATGCGCGCGGCCAGCGTGCCCTCGCGCGCCGAGTAGGGAAACACATGCAGGAAGGTGAGCCCGCAATCGTCCACCAGCGACAGCGAGTTGCGGAACATGGAATCGGTCTCGGTGGGGAAGCCGGCGATGAGATCGGCGCCGAACACCATGTCGGGACGGGCGCGGCGCACATCCTCGCAGAAACTCACCGAGTCCGCCCGGGCATGCCGCCGCTTCATGCGCTTCAGCGTGAGGTCGTCGCCCGATTGCAGCGAGAGATGCAGATGCGGCATCAGCCGCTCCTCCTCGGCGATCGCCGCGAGCAGCGCCGGGTCGGCCTCGACCGAGTCGATCGAAGAAAGCCTGAGGCGCGGAAGCTCCGGCACGAGCTTGAGCACGGAGCGCACCAGTCTGCCGAGCGTCATCTCGCCGGGAAGGTCGCGGCCATAGGCGGTGATGTCGACCCCGGTCAGCACGATCTCGGCATAGCCCTTCTCGGCGAGCCGCCGCGCTTGGGCCACCACCTCGCCGGCCGGAACCGAGCGCGACGGCCCGCGGCCGAAGGGGATGACGCAGAAGGTGCAGCGATGGTCGCAGCCGTTCTGGATCTGCACATAGGCTCGCGCGCGGGTGCCGAAGCCTTCGATCAGGTGAGAGGCGGTCTCCGTGACCGACATGATGTCGTTGACGCGGACCCGCTCGCTGCCCTCGATGCCGAGCCCCGCGAAGGTCTTGGCCTCGAGCTTCTCCTGATTGCCGATGACGTGATCGACCTCGCCCATCGCGGCGAAGCGGTTGGGATCGATCTGCGCCGCGCAGCCGGTGACGATGATCTTGGCGTCGGGATGCTCGCGCCTTGCCCGCCGAATAGCCTGCCGCGCCTGACGCACGGCCTCGGCCGTCACCGCGCAGGTGTTGACGATCACCGCCGAGGAGAGCCCCGCGGCGGACGCCTGCTCGCGCATGACTTCGGACTCATAGGCATTGAGCCTGCAGCCGAAGGTGATGATCTCAAGTTCCGACATTGGGCGGCTTCTAACATGAAAGTTTGGCGAAATCCCTCCCCCTGCAAGGGGGAGGGGTGGCGATGGCTTTAGCCATCGCCGGGTGGGGGTCAGGGCAAGGGTGGGTCAAACCCCACCCCGACCCTCCCGCTTGCCGGGGGAGGGAGAATTGCTCAAGCGCTCGCCCGCTGGAACAGCGCCGAGGGCAGCATGCCTTCGAAATCGAGCGCGTAAGGGCCGGTCATCAGGATATGGCCGTCGCTCTCCCGCCATTCGATCAGCAGATCACCACCCGGAAGCGTGACCTTTATTTTGCGGCCCGCAAGCTCGCGGCGCGCGGCGGCGACGGCAGCGGCGCACGCCGCCGTCCCGCAAGCTCGCGTCAGCCCGGCGCCCCGCTCCCAGGTCCGCACCTTGATCGCCTCCGGACCTAAGACTTGGACGAGAGAGATATTGGCGCGCTCGGGAAACAGCGGATGATGCTCCAGCATCGGCCCGAAGCGCTTAAGATCGTGCGCCTCCACATCATCGACGAAAAACAGGCAATGCGGATTGCCGACATTGACCACCGAGGGCGTATGCAGCACCGGATCGTCAATCGGCCCGAGCTGAAGCTCGATCCGCCGCGTGTCGTGAAACGGCTCGGCGAGTGGGATCTCGTCCCAGCCGAAGCGGGGCGCGCCCATGTCGATGGTGACGCTGCCATCTTCGTTGACCACCGCGCCAAGCACGCCGCTTTCGGTCTCGATGCTGACCTTCGATTGCCCACGCTCGGCGGCGACGAGGCCCGCCACGCAGCGCGCGGCATTGCCGCACGCCCCCACCTCACCGCCATCGGCGTTCCAGATGCGCATGAACACGTCGGCATGCTGAGAGGGCTCGAGTGCGATGATCTGGTCGCAGCCGATGCCCTCTTTCCGGTCGGCGATGGCGCGCACGGCGTCGGGCCCAAGGGCAAGCGCGCGCGGCCGCGCATCGAGCACGACGAAGTCGTTGCCGAGCCCGTTCATCTTGCGGAAGCCTATGGTTCCTGTGCCGGTCATGAGACCCTTCTTAGCCGTGACGCTTGGCCGATGGGAACAATGAAAGGAGCGGACGGGCCAGATTCAAGCGGGCGCTGCCCTGTCCTCGCGCAGCAAGAGGAAGGCGAGGCAGGCTGCGGCAGCAAATCCGGCCCCGGCAGCAAAGGTTGCGGCAGGACCGATCGCCGTCCACAGCACACCGGCAAGCACGCTGGCGATGAGCGCGAATAGTCCGGTGACGAGGCCAAACAGACCGAAGGCCGTTCCGCGCAAGCGTGATGGCGCGGACGCCGCAACGAGAGCGGCGAGCACGCCCTGGGTCAGTCCCATATGCAGTCCCCATAGGGCGATGCCGAGAAAGGTGCCCAAGAGCGTCTGCCCGAAAGCAAGGAAGAGGTCGGCTGCGATGAGCACGACCAGGCCGAGCAGAAGGAGGGGTTTGGCTCCGATCCTGTCCTGCAACCGTCCTGCCGGATAGGCGCTCGCCGCGAAGACCAGGCTCATGACGGCAATAACCGCCGGGGTCCATGCGGTGGCCAGACCTCCATCGTGGGCGCGAATGACCAGGAAGGCCTCGCTGAAGCGCGCCAGCGTGAAGATGGCGCCTGCCGCGACTACGAGCCAATAGGAACGGCTGAGCAACGCGATTTCCTTTGCCTGGATCGGGATGGGAGCGTGTCCTGGAGGCCGCGCAGGTTCTTTGACGCCGAACACGAGAATCCCGACGGCAATCGCAGCCGGTATCACCGCAAACCAGAGAACGGCGCGGATGTCATCGTTGAAGAGATACATGAGGCCGATCGCTAGTGCCGGGCCGATCGTAGCGCCCACCGTATCGAGGGACTGGCGCAAGCCAAAAGCTGCGCCTCTTTTGTCAGCAGGCGTTATGTCGGTGATCAGCGCATCGCGCGGCGCGGCGCGAATGCCCTTGCCGATGCGGTCGAGGAAGCGGGCAATGAGCACGAGACCGATTGAGTTGGCGAGCGGGAACAGCGGCTTGGTGACGGCGGCAAGGCCATAGCCGGCCACTGCAAGCGCCTTCCGCTTGCCGAGCCGGTCGGAGAGCCAGCCTGAGAAGACGCGAGTGACCTGCGCCGTCGCCTCTGCGACACCCTCAACGAGGCCAAGCACCGCGGCACTTGCGCCAAGATTGACGACCAGGAACAGCGGCAATAGCCCGTGGATCAGCTCGGATGAGATATCCATAAAGAGCGAAGTGAGCCCGAGAGCCCACACCGCCCGCGGCAGGGCCCGCACTTTTGTTTTGTCCGCTCCCACAGGCGTCTGCCGCTTTCAAGCATTGAGGGTTCGCTGAGGCTGTTATATGGCCTTCTCTGCCCCAAGTTCACCGGCGCCATCAAAACATCGCAAGCGAGAGCACCATGATCTCCGTCCCAAGCCATGACCCTGCCGGGGCCCTCGTCCCGCACACCCTGAAGGAGCCCCTGACGGGCGCCAAGGCGGGCCCGCTCGCGGGGCTGACCTTCATGGTGAAGGATCTGTTCGCTATTCGTGGCCACAAGGTCGGAAACGGCAACCCGGACTTCTACGAGCATGCGACCCCGGCGCACGAGACGGCGCCCGTCATCACGCGACTGCTGGAGGCCGGCGCGTCCTGCACGGGCATCAATATCTGCGATGAGTTCTTCTACAGCGTGCTCGGGTCGAACGCACATTACGGCCAGCCGGTCAACGCAAGCGCGCCCGGGCATGTGACCGGCGGCTCCTCTTGCGGCTCGGCAGCGGCGGTGGCGGCGTCGATGTGCGATTTCGCGCTTGGCAGCGACACCGGCGGGTCGATCCGCGTGCCGGCGTCCTTCTCGGGGCTTTACGGTCTCAGGCCGAGCTTCGGACGCATCGATGTCAAAGGCGCGACGGCGATGGCGCCGAGCTACGACACGATCGGATATCTCGCGCGCGAGGCCGAGCTGTTCCGCAAAATCGGGCATGTGCTGCTCGACAGCGAGAAGGTCGAAACGCCAGTCAAACGGCTGATCCTTCCCGAGGATGTTTTCGGATATGCCGAGACCAGCATAGACGCCGCTCTCTGGCAGGTGTTCTCCAGGATCGGCGCCGCGTTGCCGCAGGCCGAGCGGAAAATCATCGCCGGCGACGATACCGACAGCTGGCGCGACGCCTTCCGCGTCATCCAGGGCTTCGAGATTCAGTCGACGCTGCTTCCCTTTGTTCAATCCCACAACGTCGACCTCGGGCCCGGCATCAAGGAGCGCTTCGAGATGGCGGCCAAGATCAGTTTCGCCGAGGTCGAGGCGGCGCGCGAGGTTCGCGCGGAAGTCTCCAAGCGCATGCGCGGGATTGCCCAGCCCGGAACCGTGATCGCGATGCCGACCACGCCGACGCTCCCGCCCGAGCGGAACATTCCCGACGGCGCTTCCTTCGCCGAGTTCCGCACGCTGACCTTGCAGAGCACCTGTCTTGCCGGCCATGCCGGCCTGCCGCAGATCTCGATTCCCAGCGCAGAGGCCGCCGGAACCCCTACCGGCCTCTCCTTTATCGGCTGGCCGGGGGGCGACGAGGCTCTGCTCGACCTCGCCGTTCGTCTTGAGCCGCTCTTAAGGAAAACCGCCTAGACTCCTCGCGTTGACGCGGAGGATCCGGTGCTGGACAAACCCTCGTTTCCCTATGGCGCAGGCTTCCGCTCGCTGACGGCGGAGACGCCCGCGCCGGTCGCGCTCGCCGTCACCGGCGCGCTTCCAGCATGGCTAAAAGGCGCGCTGCTCCGCACCGGGCCCTCGAAATTCGAGGTCGGCGCGCGGACCTATAATCACTGGTTCGACGGATTGGCGATGCTGCATCGCTTCGCGCTCGAAGATGGCGGCGTCACCTATGCCAACCGCTTCCTCAAGAGCAAGGCGTTCTGCACGGCCGAAGCCAGCGGCAAGATTTCTTATTCCGAGTTTGCCACCGACCCCTGCCGCACTTTGTTCGGGCGCGTCGCCGCGATCTTCGACCCCAAGCTCACCGACAATTGCTGCGTCAATGTTTCCCACTATGCGCGCGAGATAGTCGCCTTCACCGAGACCTCGATGCCCATGCGCATATCGCAGGATACGCTCGAGACGCTCGGCGTGTTCGGCTATGGCGCGGCGCTGAAGGGACAAGTCTCGACCGCCCACCCGCATTACGACGCCAAGCGTGCCTGCCACTATAATTACATCGCCGATCTCGGCCTGAGGAGCCTGTATCGCCTCTGCGCCATCGGCGACGACGGCACAGAGAAACTAGTCGCCGAGCTCCCCGTCGATCGCCCGGCCTATATGCACAGCTTCGGCATGAGCGGGGATCATCTCATCCTCACCGAGTTCCCGCTGGTGGTGAACCCGATCGACCTCAAACTGTCAGGCAAGCCCTTCATCCGCAACTATCGCTGGGAGCCCGAGCGCGGGCTTGTCTTCCATGTCGTCGAGAAGGACTCTGGCAAGCTCGTGCGCACGGCCAAAGTTGACGCGAGTTTCGCGTTTCATCATGTCAACGCATTCGCCGATCGCGATGGCCTGGCCGTGGATGTGGTCGCCTACCCCGACGCGACGATCATCGATCAGCTCTACCTGGCGCGGCTTCGCGCCGGCACGAAGCTCACGGCGACCGGAACGCTCACCAGGTTTCACCTTCCGCTAAAGAGCGAGGCCCCGGTCACGCGGCGGAGCTTGGCGGACGTGCCGCTCGAATTGCCGCGCATCAACAATGAGTCATGCGCGGGCAAGCCCTATCGCTATGTCTGGGGCACGGGCATCGAGGCTCAAGGCGACTTTCTCGATTCCATCGTCAAGATCGATGTAGCGACCGGCCAAGTCTCAACCTGGTACGCGGCGGGCCTTTATCCAGGCGAGCCCGTGTTCGTGCCCTCCCCGTCGGCCAATGCCGAGGATGACGGCGTCCTGCTGTCGGTCGTGCTCGATACCGGGAAATAGCGCTCCTTTCTGCTCGTGCTCGACGCCGCGAGCCTGAACGAGGTGGCGCGGGCCGAGACCCCCCACGCCATCCCCTTCCATTTCCACGGCAATTTCCTTCCCGGCGCGCGCCGGTAGCGGCCCTCAATTTCAAGGATTTCGGTGCGTCCGCCTTGACTTGAGCCGCGTCCTCGCCGACATTCCGGCCGGAATTCAAGGCAGCTCCGTTTGAAGAGCCGCCGCCCTGCACAGGATTGGCGCCCTAGCGCGAAATCCGGAGGCAGGGAGGTCAACATCCGCCAGCGCGTTGCGCCCGCGGGTGACGTTTTTGTTTGCGCTATCGGCCTCTGGCCTATTTGAGCGCAGTTTGTTTGCGCTATCGGCCTCTGGCCTGCTTGAGCGCGTTGGTTTGGAGAAAAGACTACCGATGTTCGAGACCCTATCCGAGCGGCTTGGCGCCATCCTCGACAAGCTGACCCGCAAGGGGGCGCTGAGCGAGGCTGACGTTGCGGAAGCCATGCGCGAGGTGCGCCGCGCGCTGCTCGAGGCCGATGTCGCGCTCGACGTGGTGCGCGACTTCATCGAGGCGGTAAAGGCGAAGGCGGTCGGCCAAGACGTTGTCCGCTCGATCACCCCCGGGCAGATGGTCATCAAGATCGTCCATGACGAGCTGGTGCGCGTGCTGGGCTCGGACGCGCAAGGGATCGACCTCGCCGCCACCCCGCCGGTGGTGATGATGCTGGTCGGCCTGCAAGGCTCCGGCAAAACCACGACCACGGCGAAGCTCGGCAAGCGGCTCGAAGCCCGCGACAAGCAGAAGGTGCTGATGGCCTCGCTCGATACGCGCAGGCCCGCGGCGCAGGAGCAGCTGCGCGTGCTCGGCGAGCAGACCGGCGTCGCAACGCTCGCCATCGTCGCTGGCGAAGGTCCTGCGGCAATCGCGACCCGCGCGCTGAAGGCGGCGAGGCTCGGCGGCTACGACGTGCTGCTGCTCGACACCGCCGGCCGCACCCATATCGACGAAGAACTGATGGCGGAGACGGCAGCGATCGAGAAGATCGCATCCCCGCACGAGACGCTGCTCGTGGCCGACGCGCTGACCGGCCAGGACGCCGTCAATCTCGCCCAGAGCTTCGATCAGCGCGTGGCGCTCACCGGCATCGTGCTGACCCGTGTCGACGGCGACGGGCGCGGTGGCGCTGCGCTTTCGATGCGCGCCGTCACCGGCAAGCCGATCAAGCTGATCGGCACCGGTGAGAAGCTCGACGCGCTGGAGGACTTCCACCCCGAGCGGATCGCCGGGCGCATTCTCGGCATGGGCGACGTTGTCGGCCTGGTCGAGAAGGCGCTTGAGACCGTCGAGTTCGACAAGGCCGAAGCCATCGCCCGCAAGGTCAAGAAGGGCGCTTTCGACCTCGAGGATCTCGGCCAGCAGCTGAAGCAGATGCAGAAGCTCGGCGGCATGGGCGGCGTACTCGCCATGCTGCCCGGCATCGGCAAGATCAAGAAGCAGTTGGACACGGCCAATCTCGACGACAGGATCCTGAAGCGCCAGCAGGCCATGATCGGCTCGATGACCAAGGCCGAGCGCAAGAACCCGAAGCTGCTCAATGCCTCGCGCAAGAAGCGCGTGGCGGCGGGCTCAGGGACATCCGTCCAGGACATCAACCGGCTGGTGAAAATGCACCGGCAGATGGCCGACATGATGAAGGCCATGGGCAAGAAGCGCGGCATGCTTGGCTCTCTGTTTGGCGGGGGTCCGCTGCCCGAGATGCCGGCAGAGCTTCCCGCTGGCGCGAGCCTCCCCCAAGGCGGGCTCCCACCTCTGCCGCCGGGCGGCTTTCCCGGTCTTTCCGGCAACTTTCCGGGCCTTCGCGGCGGCGGACTGCCGCGCGGCCTTCCCGGCCTGCCAGGATCGAAGAAACGATGATCGTAAAAATTGAAACGAAGCACAGAGCCCCCTCACCCCACCCTCTCCCCATGGGGAGAGGGCTTTCTGCCGCGATCTTGCCGGCGACGCTTTCGAGCGACACTCGGGCAAGTCGCATGGCGGAAAGGGTGAGGGGGAACCAACCCAGCAAGGAGAAGGATGAGACATGTCACTGAAGATCAGACTGGCGCGGGCCGGCGCTAAGAAGCGGCCCTATTACCGCATCGTCGTTGCGGATTCGAGATGCCCGCGCGACGGACGCTATATCGAGAAGATCGGCACCTACGATCCTGTCCAGCCCAAGGGCTCGGCCGAGCGGGTGAAGCTCGTCGAGGCGCGGGTCACGCATTGGCTCGGCGTCGGCGCCCAGCCCACCGACCGCGTGCTGCGATTCCTCGATGCGGCCGGCATTAGAAAGCGCGACGCGCGCATGAACCCGAGCAAGGGCGAGCCCGGCAAGAAGCGCATCGAGCGCGAGGAAGCCAAGAAGGCCGCCGTCGAGGAGAAGGCCAAGGCCGCCGACGAGGCAAAGAAGGCCGCGGCCGCAGCAGCCGCGGCGCCTCCGCCGCCTCCTGCCGAGGAGCCTGAAGCTGAAGCCGAAGCCGAGCAGCCAGCCACCGAGTAACCTCGTTGAGGTCACGCCGCGCTCGACCACCCTCCCGGCCCCTCCCCCGCAAAGGGAGCGGGAAAGCGCTTGTCGGCGCCGCGGACTCCATCCCTCCCCTCGATGGGGAGGGTGGCGCGGCCGAGGGCAGCGCTGAGCCTGCCGTGGAGCAGGAGGATAATGAGCGCCTGCTGCTCGGCGAGATCGGCGCGCCGCAAGGGTTGAAGGGCGAGGTGCGCGTCCGCTCCTACACCCAGGACCCAGCGGCAATCGCCGGCTACGGCGCGCTCGAAGATGGCCGAGGCGGTCTCATCGAGATCGAAAGCGTTCGCGTCACGCCGAAGGTGCTCATCGCCCGCATCAAGGGCGTCGCCACGCGCGAAGCCGCCGAGGCGCTCGTCCACACCAAGCTCTATATCGAGCGCGCGCGGCTCCCCGAGCGCGAAGAGGACGAGTGGTATCATATCGACCTGATCGGCCTCGCCGCCATCGGCCGTGACGGCGAGCCGATCGGCACCGTGGTCGGGGTCCACAATTTCGGGGCCGGCGACCTCATCGAGATCAAGCCGGTCAGCGGCGGCGCCACCGCGCTCCTCCCCTTCACCCGCGACACCGTTCCCGAGGTCGATGTCGAGGGCGGCCACCTCACCCTCGTCCCGCCCGAGGGTCTGTTCGAGTAGAACTAAACGGCTGTCATTCCCGCGAAGGCGGGAATCCAGTAAACACTGACGCTCGTGACTGCCACCTCCCGTGGTTACTGGATCGCCCGGTCAAGCCGGGCGATGACAATCGGCTCATGACCTCTCCCTGGCGCGCCACAGTGCTTACGATTTTCCCCGAGATGTTCCCGGGACCCTTGGGGCTCAGCCTCGCCGGCAAGGCGCTGGCCGAGGGCAAATGGGCGCTTGCGACCATCGACATCCGCGATTTCGCGACCGACAAGCATCGCTCGGTTGACGATACGCCAGCCGGGGGCGGCGCCGGCATGGTGATGCGCGCCGATATCGCCGCGTCTGCCATCGATGCGGCGCGCGCGGGCACGGGCGCCCTTAAGCCTGCGCTTTATCTTTCTCCGCGCGGGACGCAGCTCACCCAAGGCCGCGTGCGCGAGCTCGCCCACGGCCCCGGCGCCATCCTGCTGTGCGGCCGCTTCGAAGGCATCGACCAGCGCGTGCTCGAAGCGCGCAATATCGAGGAAATATCCATCGGCGATTATGTGCTGTCGGGGGGCGAGCTTGCCGCCCAGGTGCTGATCGACGCTTGCGTGCGGCTGCTCCCCGGCGTCGCCGGCAATGAGAGCTCGCTTGCCGAGGAGAGCTTCGTGGCCGGACTCCTCGAATATCCGCATTACACGCGGCCGCGCGAATTCGAGGGCCGCGCGATCCCCGAGGTGCTGCTCTCGGGCGACCACAAGAAAATCGCGCAATGGCGCCGCGAGCAGGCGGAGAAGCTCACGCAAGACCGCCGCCCCGATCTGTGGGAGCGGCATCTGAAGCGGAAACCTTGATCGAGGTCAGAACATCTTTATCCCGCCGGTGCTACCACCAACGGCAAATGAGAGGTGCTGGGCATGAAGAGTAGGATAGCGCTCGCAGCCGCGATGCTGCTGGTTTCCGGTTGCGCGGGATTCGCGCAAGAGGCCGATATCGAGGCGGGTGCGGCCTACGCCGAACAGGTCTGCGCCGCCTGCCACGCGGTATTGGCGAACGAGCAGATCTCGCCTTTGCCGCAGGCCCCGACCTTCCAGTCGGTGGTCGACACGCCCGGCATGACGGAGCTTGCGCTCACCGTCTGGCTGCAAAGCTCTCATCCCACCATGCCCAACATCATCATCAAGCCTGACAATCTCCGCAACGTCGTCGCCTATATCCGCAGCCTCGAGAAAAAGAACTAGGCGCGCTCGCTCCCGCAGATAGAGTGAGCCATGTCCCTCAAAGCGATTTGCGTCGCGGCTTTGCCGCTCCTTCTTCTGCCCGCCAGCGCACAGGCCGAGATCGAAGGGCTTCTCGGCAAATACGCGACGACCAAGGAGTACTGCAAGGACGCGGCCATGCAGGTCTTCGAGATCAGGCGCGGCATCGTCGAGGGGCCGAACTTTCTGTGCCTCCTGGGTACGCCCCAACCAGCCGGCGCCGGGCTCGAAGCCTATGAGTCGAAATGCACGCAAGGGGACCGGGTGCATCTCGGCGCGCTGACGCTCGACCTTTCCGCCAAGGAAGACCACATCAAGATCAGCCTGCCGGTGAAGCAAGACTGGATCACGCTCTATCCTTGCAAATGAAGGGCTGCGGGGGGCGAATTGCCATCGACAGGCACGCAACCTTGCGCTAGGAAAACCTCGCGCGAGCGTTCTTCGCCCGCATTTCACGCTTAACGGATCAATCAAAAAGAATGGCGTTCGCCGGAAGGCTTGAAGCCAGGCAGCCGCCCAGGAAAGGTATTCGCCATGAACATCATCGAGCAGCTCGAAAAAGAGCAGGCTGCGGCGCTCTCCAAGAAGCGGAAAGTCCCCGATTTCGGTCCCGGCGACACTCTGCGCGTCAATGTCAAGGTGGTCGAGGGCGAGCGCACGCGCGTGCAGGCCTATGAGGGCGTCTGCATCGGGCGCGCGGGCGGCGGGCTGAACGAGAATTTCACCGTGCGCAAGATCTCTTATGGTGAGGGCGTGGAGCGCGTCTTCCCGATCCATTCACCGCTGATCGACTCGATCGATGTGGTGCGCCGCGGCCGCGTGCGCCGGGCCAAGCTCTATTATCTGCGTGGCCTGCGCGGCAAGTCGGCCCGCATCCCGGAGCGCCAGGACGTCAGGGGCAAGAAGAAGGAGCCCCTGAAGGGCTTCGCCAAGCCCAAGGGCGAGCCCGATAATTTGCAGCTAATCAATGGCATCACGCCCGAGCTCGAGCGGAAGCTGAACAAGATCGGCCTGATCAAATTCGAGCAGATCGCCAACCTCTCCGACGACGAGATCGCCCGGCTCGACG
>JALHTP010000384.1 GCA_022865725.1 Methyloceanibacter sp.
GCGGACAATAGGGTCTGAAGATTGAGGCGGCAAGCCGCCGCGGGCCCTCAGGATGAACGCTTGACAAGCGCCTATACCGGCACACCCTGTCCTGTTTCCCTACCAGGTAAAGAGTATATTCCACAAAGGCTTATTCTGATTCTGTGAGAATAGTTGTTATCCTCCCAGGTTGGTCTCAGTCATTTTTCTGCCGGATTCTTTCAGACATTGTTCAAATCCGGCACATTACCATTACAGTGCCGTCTTCGTCGCGGCTCCCCGGCTCGGGGGACGTCCTGACTGCAGGATCGTAACCGGAAACCGACCGACGAGATGAAACGCATTCGCGCGCACATTTTACTATTGCTTGTCTCGTGTGTGTGTCTCGCCCCGGCAGTCGCCGCGGCGAAGACACAGCGCTCGCCAATCGCGGCAAAGTCCGCACGGGCGGCGCCGGCGGCGAAATCTCAAGTCCTACCGCCTCTGCCGGACCGGAACCCGCTCCGGGCAGCAGCGCCGGCTTCTCCCGTGGCCGAGGCTCTGCTGGCCTCCGAGCCTGCGCCCGCCTCGGAGGTTTCACCACAAGCCGCGCCCGAGCCTGCGACGGCATCAGACACAACGACGGTGACAGGCACGCTCCCCCTGCCCGACCGGAACCCCGCGGTGCCGGAGGCGGAGACCCTTCCCCTTCCCGACCGCAATCCGACGACGACGTCGGTCCCGATGACCCCGCCTTCGGTTCCGCCGACGGTCGTAGCGCCCGGCTCCGAGGTGGCGGCAGCGACCCCTACCATCCCGGTCCCGGACCGCAACCCGAAGACGCTGAGTTTGCTTGCGCCAGCCGGCTTGGCACTCGTGCCGCCGCCTGCGCCGCAGGTCGTCACCGATATGCCGCCGCCCGATCCTAATCCCAACCGTGCCGGGGCGCTCCCCTTCGCCATGAAGGGCACACTCGCGCCGGCCATCGCGGTGCCTCCGCCGGCGATGGACTACGCTTCGATCCTGAAGCCGATTCTGTCCTACGATCTCGGCGCGGCGGACGAGGCCAATATCAGAGAAGTGCTGCGCGCGGGGACGGCGGCGGCGGCGAGGATCAAGGATCCGGCGGCGCGGGATTTCGCCCTCTGGTACAAATATAGAAACAGCCCAGCCACGTCCGGAAACGCCGAGGCCATCGAGCAATTCAGGCTCGCTCATCCGGATTGGCCGGCGCAGGACGAGTTGCGCGAGAAGGCCGAGACCGTCCTTTTCCTCACCGATGCCAGCCCCGAGGCGGTGAAAGTTTTTTTCAGCGCCTCGGCCCCGTTGACCGGGGCGGGCAAGGCGGCGCTCGCCGGCGTTAATCTGAAGGAGGGCGACGAGGCAGGCGCCCGCGACCTCGTGGTGTCGGCCTGGCGCGATCATAAGCTCAATGCCGCGGTCGAGGCGAAGATCCTCGCCCGCTACGGCAGCATGCTCACCGGCGAGCATCACCGGGCGCGCATCGACAGGCTGCTTTATCCCGACGAGAAAGGGGCGGCGGAGGCTGCGCTTCGCGTGTCCAAGCTGCTCCCCGCCGACGAGCAGAAAAAGGTCGCGGCGCGCATCGCCGTGGTCCA
>JALHTP010000385.1 GCA_022865725.1 Methyloceanibacter sp.
CGCGCAGGGTTCGGCGGGAGGTCAGATGGCGTTGGATGTTGAACACATTGTAGACGGCGGCGTGGATTGAGAGAAAGCGCTGTGCCGATCCGGGTGACTTGAAGCGCTTCATTCGTCGTTCGCGTTGTCGCAATGGCTGATGGGAATTCTCTGCCCGGTTATTCTGCCAACGACCTGTGTCGTGCCGCCGCCGCGCAACACCAAGTTCGCGCAGCGCAGAGCGGTAGGATCCGAGCTTGTCGGTCACGATGGTGGCTGGAGTGACGCCCTGCTTCTTCAGGAGTTTTCGCATCAGCTTGAGCGCCGCCTTGCGGTCTCGCCGTGGTTGAACGAGGATGTCCAGGACCTCGCCTTCGCTATCCACGGCACGCCAGACATATAGCTGTCTGCCATTGATGGAGACGAACACTTCGTCGAGATGCCACCGCCCGTCCGGCCGAGGCCGTCCTCGTCTCAGCTTGCGCGCAATGATCCCGCCGAACTTCAAAGCCCAGCGGCGGACCGTCTCGTAGGACACATCGATGCCACGCTCGGCGAGCATATCCTCGACGTCGCGCTAGCTCAGAGCGAAGCGGAAATAGAGCCAGATGGCCTGCTGGATGACGATGCTCGGAAAGCGGTGACGGCGGTATGAAAGCTTGTCCATAAGCGAATGCTATACGGCCCGTCCGTACCAAGCCAGTGTGTTACTGTGACAGTGCCCTACGAACAACGGCGAGAGGAGGATCAGATGGAACGTTTCAACATGTCGATGCGCAAATACCTTAAGGAGGTGGGCGTCACTTCACAGCAAGCTATCGAGCGCGTAGTCCGGGAGCAAAATCTAGCCGGCAAGGACAAACTTCAGGTCCGAATGGTTCTGACAGCTAAGGGCGCGGACCTGAACCATGTAGTTGAGGGTGAGATAGATCTCAGTGATGCGACCGCGGATTGACGCGAGCCGAGTTCATTCGAGGTGTTCGAAGACTATCAGGTACAGTCAGTTCGCCAGAGCAATGTCACTCTAGGTCGCGGCGAACGCGCGCGCATAGGCTCAGTAGACACTCTGCGCGGGTTGGTCATGGTAATCATGGCCTTGGATCACACCCGCGACTTCTTCAGTATCACTGGGTTCAATCCCCGCGAGGTCACAGATCCGCTACTGTTCCTCACCCGTTGGGTGACCCATTTTTGCGCCCCGACATTCATATTGCTCGCGGGCCTTTCGGCCTTTCTCTATGGCCGCGGGAAGAGCCTCAGAGAGCTTAGTCGCTTTCTCCTTGTTCGCGGTCTCTGGCTGATTTTGATCGATCTCACTCTGATCAAGTTCGGCTGGAGGTTCGAACTCGACCTTTACCGGCTGAGCGCTGGCGTCATCTTCGTGATCGGAGCGTCGATGGTGGCCCTGTCGGCGCTGATTTGGCTACCCCGCTGGGCCATCGCGAGCCTGGCTCTCCTGATGATCGCAGGGCACAATCTTCTTGATAACGTCAGAGCTGAGGATCTCGGTGAAGCGTCGGGCGCTTGGCATGTGCTGCATGAGCCGGGCCTGGTGCCTCTGGGCGACAGCGTCACACTCTATATCCTCTACCCTCTTGTCCCTTGGATCGGAGTGATGGCCAGCGGCTATTTGCTTGGCCCAGTGATGCAGCTCGACCAGGGCAAAAGGCAGCGGATTTTGCTTGCCGTTGGTGCTGCAATCACGGTCGACTTTCTGGTTCTTCGCGTCACCAACGTCTATGGCGACCCGACACCATGGACACCTCAAGACACTTGGCTCTCGACAATCCTCTCATTCTTCAATTGTGAGAAATACCCACCATCGCTGCTGTACCTGATGATGACGCTCGGAACGGCTCTGATTTTGCTGGCTTTGTTCGAGCAGGTACGTGGTGCCTTGGCTTCCTTCCTCGCCACTTTCGGACGGGTTCCGTTCTTTTACTACGTAGTCCACATCTATCTGATCCATGCACTCGCGGTCGCTACAGCATTCGCGATCACCGGTGCCCTGGCTACCACGCCTGAAATCAACTTCAGCCTGACCGGCGTCTATATTGTCTGGTTGATGGTGGTGGTGCTCCTCTATCCGATCTGCCGTTGGTTCTCTGAATTGAAGGAGAAGAGTAGCGGTTGGTGGTGGACTTACCTGTGAGCCGTTTGTCTCAAGACAACCGTATCCTTGAGAAGGCGGATGATGGCAACAGCAGCTTTGGCCCCCTCTGCGAGAGCTACCGCAATGAGTAAGACATCACCAGAGGCATCACCCGCGACGTAAACACTAGGCAAGCTGCTTTATTCTGTGAGGTGACCCCAACTCGGGTGTTCGCCAAGGTCGATGTCACGCGTCCACCAATGTTGCGCTCTTCCCCAACGAGAGTGGTGTCAACTGGCAGCCTGACGCAATCCGCTTCGCGCACTTCGCTGTCTGGTTCGCATTAGTTTGACACTGCCGTTACGGCCGACCGCGATCAATTGTAACCGACCGGCTTCGGTCGTACCGATCGGCAATGAAAGTAATCGGCAATGCTGCCGATCAGGCGTGCGGTCGGTGGCTCAACAATCGCGCATAAAGTTCCCACCAGCCGTTCCGACGACGAGAACGAGCGATGCAGAGGTTCAGGGCCGTAAGGACCCTACAGAAATTTGCAGCCGCCCACGCATCATTCCACAACCACTTCAACCACGACCGCCACCTCAACCGCCGCGACATCTTCAAACAGAACCGTTCTGCCGCCCTGGCCGAGTGGCGTCAGCTGGCGGCCTGAACGCCCTCAGACCAGCACCCTTCGCAGGCCCGCTCAGGTTTGTCTGACAATGCCGAATTGCGGAGCAGGACCTATTCGGAAGCCGCGTGCTCGTAGATGTCTTCTTCCTGCGCGTTGTGGAGGCGCACGAGGGATTCAATCGACTCGATGACGCGCTGCGCGTCGCGGATGAGATAGCGGTCGGCGTCCTCAGTCCTCAACCCGTCCGACAGCCGCGCCAGCAGTCGCGCCAAATGGAGGATTTCACGGTGCGCGCGGCTCATGGCGGCGAGGCTATGCCCCTCGTGCAAGACCTTCGCAAGACGCGGATAGATGCGGCTCTCATCGTCGCGCTCGTGCTCGACGATCTGCCCTGCGACGAGACGGTTCGCCTCGCCAATCAGGACGGCCGCAGCAGCCGGGGCCGCATCATCCAAGGCATCGGCGATCTCACGTAGTCGATCGAGGCTTGCCTCGAGATTTTTGTGGTCCTGATGCAGGGCTCGTGCGGTTGCAGGCAGCATGGGCGGCTGCCCGAATGCCCTCCCACCGGTAAGCGCGCGCAACGCGTTGAGGATGACAGCGACATCAATCGCTTCTTGGGTCAGGGCGCTGGCTACCGGCGTGAGCCAACCGAATGCCGCCGCGAGCATGGCGATCCCAGACAACGCCATGCCGGCACCGATACTCTGGACGGCGATGCCGCGCGCACGCCGCGCGATGATGACCGCGTCCGAAACCCGATCGAGGCGATCAACAAGAATGACGACGTCTGCTGCCTCCGACGAGGCGCTGGCACCTCGGGCGCCCATCGCGATGCCAACGTCGGCCGCCGCAAGCGCAGGTGCATCGTTAATTCCATCGCCAACCATCAGCGTTGGATGCAGCCGCTGTTCAATTGCGACGGCCTCGACCTTGTCGGAGGGCACACGGTCGGCCAATACGGCATCGAGATCGAGCGCGGCGCCGATGGTCTCGGCCGCATCAGCGCGGTCGCCAGTAACCATCACGATCCGCGAAACGCCGGCGGCCCGCAACGCTTGCACAGCCCGGGGCGTCTCGCGCCTCAACTCGTCGGCTAAGAGAATTGCACCTATCGTGCGTTTATCGACCGAGACAAAGACGCACAGCGCTGACCGCCAGGAGGCCCGTCGCAGAGCGCGCACGGCCCAACTCTCAGGTTGTCCAGGTCCGCAAACGAGCTGATGGGAGCCCACCCTGACCTGCTTGCCCCCAACGCGACCCTCGAGGCCGGAGCCCATTGTTTCGTGTACTTGCTCCGGCGTCTGGAGTGTGAGCCCCCTCGCCAGAGCGGCCGAGACTATCGCAGCGGCCACCACATGGTGAGACGCCTGCTCGAGTGAGCCAGCCAGTTGCAGTACCTCATCCGCACTCTCGCCCGGTGCCGTCTCGACGGCGACGAGCCGCGCCCCGCCCACGGTCAACGTCCCGGTTTTGTCGAACATGACGGTGTGTGTTCGAGCCAGCGCCTCGAGTGGACCTCCGCCCTTGATCAGGATACCGAGGCGCGCGGCGCGCGAGACGCCTGCAATGAAGGCCACAGGCGCTGCAAGGATCAGTGGGCACGGCGTTGCAGCTACTAGGACGGCCAATCCACGGATCGGGTCGCCTGACAGTAGCCACGCCGCTCCGGCAAGTAGAAGCGTAACGGGCAGCAGGAGAAGTGCGTAGCGATCGGCAAGTCGAATGAATGGAGCTTTCGCCGTCTGCGCCGCAGTCACCATGCGTACGATACCCGCGTAGGTGCTTTCGCCTGCAATTGCGATGGCTCTCAATTCGAAGGTTTCACCGGCGTTGATCGTACCGCTGTGAGCCAGCGCGCCATTGTTGCGTGTGACCGGAATAGGCTCGCCCGTCAGTGCCGCCTCGTCGAGGGTGGCACTCGTACTCGATATGACGCCGTCGACGGGAATGATCTCGCCAGCGCGCACCAGGATTACGTCTCCGATCGCGACCTTATCGATCGACACGTCCTCGACCAATTCGGCGGTGCGCCGGTGGGCCACACGCGGGGCGCGATCGACGAGGGACTTCAGGTCTCGCTCGGCGCGGGCGACCGCGAAGTCCTCGAGCATGTTGCCACCGGCATACATAACCGCAACCACCGCGCCGGCCAGGTTCTGTCCAAGCAGGAGGGCTGCCGACATGGATACGAATGCGACCGTGTCGACACCCATTCGCCCCGCCATGAAGTCTCGGACCATCGACACGGCGAGTCCGACGACGACCGGAACCGTGCCAGCGGCCCATATCCAGCCGGCCAGCACGTCGCGACCTGCGAACCAGGCCATAATCCCGAGAACCAGCCCCGTCAGCGCGATCACAATCAGCCCCTTGCGGAGGTTACGATCGGTCATCAGTTTCCCCATGCGATCGCCAATGAGTTTTAGAAAAATGGTCCTGCCGCGAACCTCTGGCCCAGCAACTCGCCCCGGTGCTAGCGAGCTCCGCTTCAAGACCCTCTATCGCTTGCAAGCCTGTAGGGCGCCATCGCTAAACACCGATCCATAAAGTACCAACAATTCCGATCGCTTGACTTGACGGACATCAATGATCAGACGGCGCGCTCGTGCGCATCCTTGACGCCGTGCAGAAGCACATGGTCGTGGTATGATTACCCTTGAGGACTGC
>JALHTP010000386.1 GCA_022865725.1 Methyloceanibacter sp.
CCTCGACCTGTCGCAGCGACAGCGGATAGCGGATATACATCATCACCACGAGGCGGATCACCTCGGGCGAACTGTTGAAATAACGGAAGGGATTGCGCATCGCCGGAGGCTAAGGATCCTCGCCAGAAGGCTCAAGCCAATTTACTCTGACAATGCCCTCAGAAGCGTTGCGCTGCGAAGATTGGCAAGCACCTCGCGTCGCTCCGGACTCTCAACCGATCTCCGTGTAAGGTTGCGGCATGTGGGATACCATCGCCTACTATGTCGTTTTGGCGCTCGAATCCATGATCGGTGTGTTCGGCATCCGGCTTTACGAGGAGCCTCAATACGAGATCATCGGCCGGGTGGCCGGGAACGTCGAGATTCGCCGCTACGCACCGCGCCTCGCGGCTGAGGTCGAACTGCCTGCGGGCGGCCGGGCCGCGCGCGGGCAGGCGTTTCAGTTGCTGTTCGACTATATTTCCGGAACCAACCGGACGGCGTCGGGCAGCAGCAAGATCGCCATGACCGTCCCGGTCGAAGTGCGTGACAACGAGCGCATCGCCATGACCGCTCCGGTTCAAACCGCCGAAGACGGCGCCACGTTGCGGATGATTTTCTTTCTGCCGGCGAAGTATGACCATGACAGCGCGCCTGCGCCGCGCGACGACCGCGTGAAGATCGTCACGATCCCCGACGAGACGATCGCTGTGTTGCGCTACTCGGGTCTCGGGAGGGATTTCCGCGAACGCCAGGCCGAACTCGTCGCTTCCCTCGCGGGATCGAAGTGGCGGCCGATCGGGCCGCCGTCGACGCTCTACTACGACGCGCCGTTCACGATTCCGTTCTTGCGCCGGAACGAGGCCGCCGTCGCCGTTACGCCGACACAGTAGTCACGGGCTCTAGCGCCGCGCGCGGGCGTAGTCGCGCAAGACGTCGGCTTCCAGCCGAATACACGAAGATTTGCCAACTTCGCTGACATGGCGAATTTATATGACATGGGCCCAGGAACCCGCCACGCCCCATAATGCGTTATCGGGGCTGCTAACGCGCAAAAAGGACCTCTAATGCTGACCTATGTTGCCGCCTACGTGATCGCGCTGCTCTTGTTCGTTGCCATGGACATCGTCTGGCTGACGACGATGGGCGCGGCGCTGTACCGCTCGACGCTCGGGGACATTTTGTTGCCTACCGTGCGCATCGAGCCCGCGATTGCGTTCTACCTGCTGTTTCCGCTGGGCATCGTGGTCTTTGGTGTGGCACCTGCCTTGAAGGCTCAGTCACCGATCCCCGCCATTCTTTACGGCGGCCTGTTCGGCCTGATGACTTATGCCACCTACCTTCTCACCAACCACGCGACCTTGAGGAACTGGACGCTGAAGCTCACGATCATCGATATGATCTACGGGGCCGTTGCAGTGGCCGCCGTTTCGGTGCTCACCTATTACGTGCTGCAGTGGTTCGGCCGCTCCAGCGCGTGAGGCGCGGCGATCAGGGAACAGGCCTGAGCAGATAGTGGCTCACGCCCCACTCCTCGCCGCCGCGATGGCCGAACAGGCCCGCGGTTGCGAGGAAGAAGAGCCGCCAGCGCCGCATCCTCAAACGCGCTTTAGCGCCGTAGGTCGTAGCGAAGAGTCGCGCGATCTGCGCTTCATTGCGGTCGAGATTGGCGAGCCAGTCATTCGCGGTTCGCGCATAGTTCCGCCCATTCCAGCGCCATTCTTTCTCGACTTCGAACAGCTGGTTGAATGCGTAGATCAAGCGGTGGCTCGGCATGATCCCGCCGGTGAAGAAATGCCGGGCGATCCAATCCGTCGGATCGGTGTGGTCGAACCGGTAGGGGATGCGGGCATGGCTGAAGACATGCATGAAGAAGCGTCCGCCCGGCGAAAGCCATGAGCGGATGCGGGTGAGAAGCTCCCGCCAATTCGCGATGTGCTCGAACATCTCGACCGACACGACCCTGTCGAACGTGCCCTCGGGCTGGAAATGGCTGACATCGGCGGTCACGACCCGAAGATTGGCGAGCCCGCGCCTCTCCGCTTCGGCCTCGATAAAGGCGCGCTGAGAGTGCGAGTTCGAGACGGCGAGGATCGTGCTCCTCGGCATTCTCTCGGCCATGAACAGGGAGAGAGACCCCCAGCCGCAGCCGAGCTCGAGGATGTTTTGCCCGTCTTCAAGCCGCGCATTCCCGGCCGTTGCTTCAAGTGCCTCAAGCTCCGCCTCGGCGAGAGACGCGGCGCCCCCTTCGTAGAGACAGCTCGAATATTTGCGGCGCGGGCCGAGCACGAGCGCAAAGAATTGCGCGGGCACTTCGTAGTGCTGATCATTTGCAGCTTCGGCATGCACGGCAACGGGCTTCGTTGCCATGAGGCGCGCAAATTCGCGCGTGGCACCGTCGCCATCGGGTGGGAACGCCAGCCGCGTCCGGCTCACGAGCGCTTCGATCGCGATCCGCGTCACGGAGTCTGGGAGGGAAATCCGCTCAAAAGCCGAGATTGCCGCAAGCTTGCCCCCGAGCGTCATGGCGCGCCCCGCGGTGGCCACGGAAAGAACGCGCTCGTCCGCGCCTGATAGGAACGGTACGCCGCGCCGTATTTTTGCACCATGTGCTCTTCCAGTGGCGGGATTCCCGAAACATGGACGAGCAGCCAGTAGATGCACAGAGGCGCCGCGAGCGCGAGCCAGCCCCACGGATAGCTGCCGGCGATGGCGAGTAGCGGAATCGCCACCCAGAACATCCACTCGAAGAAATAATTTGGATGCCGCGACCAGCGCCATAATCCGCGGTCGCAAATCAACTCGTTCTTTCCCTTCGATTTCGCCCAGGTGGCCAGCTGGCGGTCGGCGATCGATTCACCGACGAGCCCGATCAGCACAACGGCGAGCGCCGCGTAGTCCAAGAACCGGAACAGCGGCGCGGGATTGCGCGCGGCAAGGAAGAGCGCAAGCGCAAGCGGCACGGTGACGATGGCCTGCTTCTGCATCAGGATGAACATCTGGCGCCTCGCATCTTCTCCCCATTGCCGCATGAGGGCCGCGTAGCGCGGATCGTCGGAACGCGCGTTGGAGCGCCGCAGGATATGACCGCCGAGTCGCAGCGACCAGGCACCGATCAGAACTGCAACGAGCAGTTGCCGGCCCGACGGGGTACCGCTTCCCTCAAGCGGCACGAGCGCGGACACAACGCCGACCGCCCCGAGGCCAAACGTCCACACCGCGTCGATGAAGCCGTTATTCCGAGTCCGCTGCTGAATGACCCACGCGACGGACATGATCGCAGCGAGCACTGCCCAGAGTAGAAGTCCCGCCACAAGTACAACCGTAAGATTCATGACACTTGCACCTGATCCTCTCGAGCAGCAAAGATACGGTCCACGGGCTTCCGGGGAGGCAAGACAAACAGCTTCAATCTGCACGAAAGCGCGCGCCGCGCGCCCGCAAGAAGCGCGGCGGGCGATGCATCCGGGCGCGGGCGAATTGCGTGGCTTCTCACGCGGTCCCTCCAGGAGCGGCCGAAGGAAAGACTGTCAGGGTCACGTAGCGCATGAGGCAAAGCGACAGGCCGCGACTAAGCATCGCCGTCATTGGTACAGGCATCTCCGGCCTTTCCGCGGCATGGCTGCTGGCGCACCGCCATGATGTCACGGTCTATGAGAAGGCGCCCCGGCTTGGCGGTCACAGCAACACGGTGGAGGTCGAAACCGATCATGGGCTCGTCCCCGTCGATACCGGGTTCATCGTCTTCACCACTGTCAACTACCCCAACTTGACCGCACTGTTCCAGCATCTTGACGTGCCAACGAAATCCTCCAACATGTCGTTCTCGGTCTCCCTTGGGGATGGCGCGTTCGAGTATGGGGGGAACAGCTTGGCGAGCCTGTTTGCGCAGAGGACGAATCTCTTCCGCCCGCGCTTCTGGTCGATGCTTGCAGGGATCGTCCGCTTTTACCGGCGGGCGCCGCACGATCTGCCTCTGCTTTCCCTCTCCGGTGTGACGCTCGGGAACTACCTGCGCAGCGGCAGGTTCGGCGCCGCGTTCGCCCGGGATCATCTCCTGCCGATGGCCGGTGCCATTTGGTCGGCGCCGCCGAGGGCCCTGCTCAACTATCCGGCCGCCGCCTTCATCCGCTTTTTCGACCATCATGGTCTGTTGAAGCTGCGCAATCGGCCGGGTTGGCGAACGGTCGCCGGCGGAAGCAAGACTTATGTCGCGAAGCTCGCCGAGCGGCTCGGAGGCCGCACTCGCCTCAATTGCGGTGCCGTGGCCATCGAACGCAAACCCGCAAGCGTCGTGGTTCGGGATGGCCAAGGCCAGTCCAATGAATACGATCACGTCGTCATCGCTGCGCATGCCGACGAAGCGTTGGCCATCCTCTGCGATCCGTCGGTCGAAGAGCGCGAGCTGCTCGGCGCCTTCCGCTACAACCGGAATCTCACGGTGCTGCACGGCGACGAACGGCTCATGCCCAAGCGCAAGGCGGTGTGGTCGAGCTGGAACTATATCGGGGCCAGGACCGACACCGGGAGCGCGCTGTCAGCAACCTATTGGCTGAACCGGCTGCAGGGTATCGAGGGCCAGGAGAACTACTTCGTCACGCTCAACCCTTGCCGCGAGCCGCGCGGGGATCTCGTGCATTGGAGCGGCGTCTATGAGCACCCGGTCTTCGATAACCGCGCCTTGCGCGCGCAGGAGCGCCTGGCAGACCTGCAAGGCACGCGCCGGACCTGGTTCTGCGGCGCTTATTTCGGCGCGGGCTTTCACGAGGATGGTTTGAAGTCGGGCCTCGCCGTGGCCGAGGCTCTCGGCGGCGGCGAACGGCCCTGGGCCAAGACCGCCGCGCGCGCGGCACCGGCGCGTCCGGCACACCATGCGATCGAGACCGTGCCGTGAGCATGCCATCTGCCCTCTACGTGGGTCGGGTGACCCACCATCGCCTGCGCCCGCGACGCCACTCCCTTGCGTATCGCACCTATTGGCTTCTGTTCGATCTCGATGAGATCGATCAGGTTGCGCGGCGGCTTCGTCTCTTTTCCCATAATCGCTTCAACCTGTTCAGCTTCTACGACCGCGATCATGGCTCGGGCGGCGCGTCTCTGCGCCCGGAGATCGAACAGAATCTTGCCGCCGCGGGGATCGACCTCGAAGGCGGACCGATCCGGCTCCTCGCCATGCCGCGCCTCCTCGGCTACGTGTTCAATCCGATCAGCATCTATTTCTGCCATCGCCGCGACGGCACTCTCGCCGCGCTGATCTACCAGGTGCACAACACCTTCCGCGAGCGGCACAGCTATCTGATCGCCGTCAACAAACCCGCGACCGGTCCGGTCAAACAGACTTGCGCGAAGCGTTTTCACGTGTCGCCCTTCCTGGACATGGACATGCGCTATGACTTCAACGTGATCCCGCCAGGGGAGCGGGTCGCGGTCACGGTGCGCGGTTCCGATGCTGGCGGCGACATCATCGTGGCGACGCTGAGCGGCGCGCGCGCGCCGCTCTCCGACGGTCAGCTCGCACGCCTTTTCGTCACTTATCCGCTCCTGACCGCGAAGGTCACGCTCGGCATCCATTGGGAGGCGCTGCGTCTCTGGCTCAAAGGTCTTCGCGTCTACGCGCATCCGGCGCCGCCCAAGGAACACGTCACTCTGTCGCCGCCGGAAACGCCGCGGAGGGCGGCATGAGCTCGTACGACGTCTGCTCCGAACGTTCGGACGCCGAGCGCCGCCTCGGTGCGCCCTTCGACGGCTTGGCGACCAACCTCTTGCGGCGCCTCCTCGGTAAGCTCGAGCATGGCGCGCTCGTCGTCACGCTACCCTCCGGCGCCGTGATCGAATGCCGCGGCCAATCGCCGGGCTCCGAGGTGCACGTAACCCTGCATCGGTGGCGGGCCTTGCGGCGGCTCATTCTCGCCGGCGATCTCGGCTTCGCCGAAGGCTACATGTCCGGCGACTGGTCGACCTCCAACCTCGTCGCGTTGCTTGAATTCTTCTTGCGCAACGAGACCGCGATCGAGGCGGCTTGGCGCGGTCTTCCGCTCGCAAGATTGGGCGGCAGGCTGCGTCATCTCACGCGCTCCAATACGCGAAGCGGAAGCCGGCGCAACATCGAGGCTCACTACGATTTGGGCAACGCCTTCTATGAGTCCTGGCTCGACCGGGGCATGAACTATTCGTCGGCGCTCTATGCGAGTCCGGCGATCTCGCTCGAGGAGGCTCAGCTCGCCAAGCTCGACGCCGCAATCGCCCTGCTCGGTCCGCGGTCCGGCCAACGCGTCCTCGAGATCGGTTGCGGTTGGGGCGCGCTCGCGGAGCGGCTTGTGACGCGACACGACTGCAACGTCTTGGGGATCACGCTCTCCCGCGAGCAGCACGACTACGCCGAGCAGCGCATGCAACGGGCCGGCGCCGGGGAACTCGCGGCGATCCGGCTTGAAGATTACCGCGACGTCGAAGGGCAGTTCGACGGCATCGTTTCGATCGAGATGTTGGAGGCTGCCGGAGAAGCTTATTGGCCGGTCTTCTTTGCGCGACTTCGAGAACTGCTCGCGGCGGGCGGAAGGGCCGTGCTTCAGGTCATCACCATCGACGAAGCCCGGTTTGATGGTTACCGGCAGAGGCCGGACTTCATCCAGCGCCACATCTTTCCCGGCGGCATGCTGCCGACGCGCGCCATCATCGCCGAACAGGTGGCCGCCGCCGGGCTGAGCCTCCAGTCGTGCAGGCTGTTCGGAGACAGTTACGCCCGGACCTTGAGCGAGTGGCATGCCCGCTTCAGCCGCTCCGCACCGCTTGCGGAAGCGATGCATCTTGGAAGCGAGCGGTTCCGCCGGATGTGGAGCTACTATCTCGCGTATTGCGAGGTGGGCTTCCGCACGGGAGCCCTGAATGTCGGGCTCTACCAAATCGCCCGATCAAGCTGAAGAGCGCCCGCCCCCGCTTCATGCCTGGCGACTTGCCGAGGCAGCTTTTGACCCATCGATATGGAAGTCTTCGGTGCAGCCAGCCGCTTTCGATGACCCTGGTTCTCGGGCCATTGTTCAAAGGCCACTTAGATGGGATTCGCGAATCGCAGAAAAACGATGACGGATCGGATAGTGCGCTCTGGCTCCAATATGAGCGGGAAACCGCCGATATCTTGTTTTTGGACAAACTGCAGGATGGAGATTCGATTCTCACGCCCGTGTTCGGCGAGAAGGTAGCAATAGGGAGGTTTTCCGTGACCAGCGCCGATATCAGGGGAAAACGGGTTGCGGCAACGACGATTAGCCTGCGCGATATCGTGCTTGCTGATGGGTTCCCGGTCTACTAGTGGTCAGACTCAAGGCGTTGTCACATTAAGTGAAATTGGCCCAATTTGGACGATCAACCAACGGGCTAAGTCTTTGAAATTCCTTGCGTCAACATTGGCGGTTGTCGGCAAATTCCGCTCAGTCTGACTTAATGTGACAACACCCGCAAGCCTTGTTGTTCTTCTCCTGTTTGCTCCTTGATAAACAGAAAGGATCGTTGTCACGTTTGGCTGCGATGCGAACCAACTCTCGATCCAAGGAGTTTGCTGCTGTGCACCTGAAAACCTGGTTTTCTTCTGCGGGTATTGCG
>JALHTP010000387.1 GCA_022865725.1 Methyloceanibacter sp.
CGGTCCACGGCCGACATGGTGACCATCACGTAGATGAGCGCGGAGTGATGGTTCAACGGCTCGGTCATGGCGCTTCGCGTCCCTCCGTGGTTTCGCTTGAAGCCAAAGGCGGCGCGACCGTAGGCAATTGCGCTGAGACGGGCAAGCGCCGAATCCCTCCCCCTGAAAGGGGGAGGGTGGCTCGCCAGGCGAGCCGGGTGGGGGTCGGTTGCAGAGTTGACACTGGGTTTGACCCTCACCCCGACCCTCCCCCTTTGCAGGGGGAGGGAGACGCAAGCGCCAGCCGCACCCCAAGCCGGAAAGACTGGCGCTGCGTGGAAAACTATGAAATTTGTCGGGCCGCATCACAACAAGACGACGCCCCGGCCGAACCTCATCCATGCCCCGCACCGCCAAGATCGAGGTCAGCTCCGAGCTTCTCGCGCATGCCCATGTCAGCAAAGCGTGGCCGTTCGAAGAGGCGCGCAAGGTCCTGAGCCGGCTGAAGCGCATCCCCAAGCCGACCGGCGCCATCATCTTCGAGACGGGTTACGGGCCTTCGGGGCTGCCGCATATCGGCACGTTCGGCGAGGTCGCGCGCACCACCATGGTGCGGCATGCCTTCCGCGTGCTCACCGAGGACAAGATCCCGACGCGGCTGATCTGCTTCTCCGACGACATGGACGGCCTCAGGAAGGTGCCGGACAACGTCCCCAACAAAGAGATGCTGGCCGAGCATCTGGGCAAGCCGTTGACGCAGGTGCCCGATCCGTTCGGCGACCATCCGAGCTTCGGCCATCACAACAATGCGCGGCTCAAGGCGTTTCTCGACACGTTCGGCTTCGACTACGAGTTCCTCTCGGCGACGGAGTGCTACAGGAGCGGGCGCTTCGATGCGGCGCTGCTCAGGGTGCTGCATCACTACGATGCGATCAGGGACGTGATCCTGCCGACGCTCGGGCCCGAGCGGCGCGCGACCTACAGCCCCTTCCTGCCGATCTCGTCCACCACGGGGCGCGTGCTCCAGGTGCCGGTGATCGATCGCGATCTGGCCGCCGGCACGATCCTCTACACGGACCCCGACACGGGCAAGCTTACCCAGGTCTCGGTGACGAGCGGCCATTGCAAGCTGCAATGGAAGGCCGACTGGGCCATGCGCTGGGCGGCGCTCGGCGTCGATTACGAGATGGCGGGCAAGGACCTGATCGACTCGGTCCGCCTCGCCGGCCAAATCTGCCGCATCCTCGGCGCGCAGCAGCCGGAAGGCTTCATCTACGAGCTCTTTCTCGATGAGAACGGCGAGAAGATCTCGAAGTCGCGCGGCAACGGGCTCACCATCGAGGAGTGGCTCACTTACGCTTTCCCTCAGAGTCTGTCGCTTTATATGTTCCAGAGCCCGCGCAAGGCGAAGCGCCTCTATTTCGACGTGATCCCGCGCGCGGTCGACGAATATGTCGGGCATCTTGCCGCCTATCCGAAGGAGGAGCCGGCGGCGAAATTGATGAACGCCGTCTGGCACATTCATCAAGGCGAGCCGCCGCAGGCCGAGCTTCCTATCAGCTTCGCGCTTCTGCTCAATCTTGCGAGCGCGTCGAACTCGGAAGATCGCGAGGTGCTGTGGGGCTTCATCCGCCGCTATGCGCCCGACGCCACGGCAGAGGCGCATCCGCTGCTCGATCAACTGGTCGGCTATGCCATCCGCTATTTCCATGATTTCGTGAAGCCGGCGAAGCGCTATCGCGCGCCTTCCGACAAAGAGCGGGCGGCGCTTCTCGACCTCGATACGCGGCTCGCCAAGCTGCCGCAGGGCGTGCTCGCCGAGGAGATCCAGGGGCAAGTCTATGCGGTCGGCAAGGAGCACGGCTTCGAGCCGTTGCGCGATTGGTTCGGCGCGCTCTACGAGGTGCTGCTCGGCCAGACCCAAGGCCCGCGTTTCGGCTCCTTCGTCGAGCTTTACGGCATCGCCGAGACACGGACCCTGATGCAAAAGGCCTTGGCGGGCGAACTCGCCGCCGGCTGAGGCGTTTGACCCTCTGGCATGAGTGTTGCTGGTAGACTAACTGCGAGACCGAGCATCGGGATTAGAGCGGGGCTTTTCGCTGGCGCGGGATGTTTTCGCGCCGGCGGCGTCGGCGTAGCTCATAAACTGGGCGGCGGGTGATGAAAGTTCGTGCAGGCTACAAAATTGCTTACGACTGCCTGCAGCCGACGCCGATGATCCTCACCTTGAGCGTGCATCCGAGCCGGCGAGCGGACCTCATCACCGAGGACCGTCTGACAATCCATCCCTTCGTGCCGATCACCGAATATGTCGACGGCTTCGGCAATATTTGCCACGTGATCCGTGCGCCGCAAGGCCGGCTGACGCTGTCCGCCGATTTCCTCATTCGCGACAGCGGCGAGCCCGACGAGGTTGAGCCGCTCGCTCCGCAGCTCGCTCTCGACACGCTTCCCGTCGATACGCTCGTTTATCTTCTCGGCAGCCGCTATTGCGAGACCGACCGGCTGTCAGACATCGCCTGGTCGAAGTTCGGCAGGGTCCGCAAAGGCTGGGGGCTGGTCCAGGCCATCTGCGACTTCGTGCACGAGCATGTCAGCTTTGGCTACGAGCATGCGCATGTCGGCAGAACCGCGTTCGACACGTATGTGGAGGGACGCGGCGTGTGCCGCGACTACGCCCATCTCGCCATAGCGCTGTGCCGCTGCATGAATTTGCCGGCACGCTATTGCACCGGCTATCTCGGCGATATCGGCGTGCCGCCGGATCCCGCGCCGATGGATTTCAGCGCCTGGTTCGAGGTTTTTCTCGATGGACGCTGGTGCACTTTCGACGCCCGTCACAATCGCCCGCGCATCGCCCGCATCCTGATCGCGCGGGGCCGTGACGCCACCGATGTCGCGATCACCACCTCGTTCGGCCCGCACACGCTCGCTTCGTTCGAGGTCGTCACCGACGAGGTGACGAACGCCGAGGCCGCGCTCTCCTGACCAGGAGCCCCCCGGCAAATCTCCCGCAACTTCGCCTCAGTTTGCGCCGACCGGATTCAACATGTTTTAGAGGGTTTGTGACTATTTCCTGGGCACCAACCCCAGGAGGAGTTCCCAATGAAATATGCTCTCGCCGCCGCTCTCGTGATCGGCTTTGCCGGTGCCGTTCTTGCCGCCGATGGCAGCCAGTTCGTCATCATCAAGGACAAGAACCAGCATTGCCGCATCATTGAGCAGAACATGGTCAGCGAGGATCAGCTGACGACGCAGGTCGGCAAGCAGGCCTATCCGAGCCGCCAGGAAGCCGACATCGACGTCAAGGTGATCTGCGACAACTCGTAACGATTTTTAGAGCGCCGCTCGTCCGAGCGGCGTTGCGCATTTCAGGGACGCGGATCGGATGAGAGCATGGTCCGCGTCGTTTTTCGCGTGTGGTCGTAGCGAGGTCAGTGGTCGAGGTCGTCGTCGATGGCGCGCATCTCGAGCGCGCGGCGTCCGGTCTCGACGCGCATGCAGTCGCCCGTGGCAACCGAGGCGAAGGTGCCGCCCTCGTAGCGCTTCTCCCAATAGGCGCATTTGGCATCGCGGAACGCGATCCAGGCATGCTGCGCGGCCTTGAGAGCCGCCGCCGCCGGATCGTCCTTGAGGCGCCTCTCCGCCTCGCCATACCAATCGTTCAAATATCCGTCCCAGATCTTCTGCTCGCGCATATGGCAGGCGACGATGGTGAAGGTGTTGGCGCCGGGCGCATTGGGGCATGGGTCGGCAATCGCCCCTATGCATTCGGCCATTTGCTTGAGCTCCGGCACCCCCGCCACGCGCTCGATGCAGGCGGCGATGGTGGCGCGCTCGGCCGCCGTCGGCTCGAACTCGGCCTGCGCCAAAGCAAGCGCCGGGGCGGCGAGCAGGGCGGAAAGTGCGAGTGCGATGCGTGTCATGATGGCTCTTCGATGGGGGCTCAGTTTGCCGAATTGCCGTTGCCGGCTTCGGGTTTCTGGTTTCACTCCGCCTCGCGCCAGAGTCCGACCCGCTCCGACTTGGCGGCTTCCTCCGCCGCCGCAAGCGCGGGCTCCTGGGAATTTTTCGGCTCGGCCCAGCCTTGCCGCACCATCCACGTGGAAAGGTCGGCGCCCGCCACGGAACAGCGCGCGGCGAACTCCTTCTGCTCGCTTCCTTTGGGACGCTCGCAGGTGACGGCGCGGGAGCGGATCAGCCGCGTCAACGCCGCCTTGGCAGCCGCGCCGCAAGA
>JALHTP010000388.1 GCA_022865725.1 Methyloceanibacter sp.
GCGATCATCCAGAAGGGATGGGCGATCTCGATCGGCACAAATAGGAAGGCCGTGGCGAGGATGATCAGCCCGAGCGCGATCGATTTGGTGGCGGCCGCGCCGACATAGCCGATCACGATCTCGAAATAGGAGATCGGCGCCGAGAGCAGCTCGTAGATCGTTCCGGTGAAGCGCGGGAAATAGATGCCGAACGAGGCGTTGGCGACGCTCTGGGTGAGCAGCATCAGCATGATCAGCCCGGGCACGATGAAGGAGCCGTAAGGCACGCCCTCGATTTGCGTGATGCGCGAGCCGATCGCCGCGCCGAACACCACGAAATAGAGCGAGGTGGCGATGACCGGCGAGACGATGCTTTGCAGCATCGTGCGGCCCGCGCGCGCCATCTCGAATTTGTAGAGCGCCTTGATGGCGGGAAGGTTCATTTCTTCTGCCTCACCAGATCGACGAAGATGTCCTCGAGCGAGCTTTGCGACGTTTCGAGGTCCTTGAAGCTGATGCCGGCGGATGCGAGGTCGGTGAGGAGCCTGGTGATGCCGGTGCGCGGGCCTTGGGTGTCGTAGGTATAGATCAGCTCGCTGCCGCCATTGGCGAGCGCCAGATGGTGTCCCTCGAGCGCCGCCGGTATGGCGTCGAGGCTCTGATGCAGCTGCAGCGTCAGCAGCTTCTTGCCGAGCTTGTGCATCAGCTCCTTCTTGTCCTCGACGAGGATGATCTCGCCCTTGTTGATCACGCCGATCCTGTCGGCCATGTCCTCGGCCTCGTGGATGTAGTGCGTGGTCAGAATGATCGTCACGCCGGAGTCGCGAAGCGAGCGCACCACCTGCCACATGTCCTTACGCAGCTCGACATCGACCCCCGCCGTGGGCTCGTCGAGAAAGAGCACCGTGGGCTGGTGCGATAAGGCCTTGGCGATCAGCACCCGGCGCTTCATCCCGCCCGACAGCGTCATCAGCTTGGAGTCCTTCCTGTCCCACAAAGAGAGATCGCGCAGCACTTTTTCGAGATGAGCGGGATCTTCCCATTTGCCCCATAGCCCGCGGCTCAAGGAGACTGTAGCCCAGACCGTCTCGAACATGTCGTGGGTCAGCTCCTGCGGCACGAGGCCGATCAGCGACTTTGCGGCGCGGTAATCGGTGAGGATGTCGTGACCGTCGATCCTCACCGTGCCGCCGCTCGGCGTCACGATCCCGCAGATGATGTTGATCAGAGTGGTCTTGCCGGCGCCGTTCGGTCCGAGCAGCGCGAAGATCTCGCCCTTGCGGATTTCGAGATTGATGCCCTTCAGCGCCTGGAATCCGGTCGCGTAGGTCTTGGTGAGATCGGAGACGGCAATGATGGGCTGCATGCTGAGACGCTACGGATTGGGGCTGGCGGGATTAGGACGAAGCTGAGGCGTGGACCTTACACTACGCCGCTCAGCCGTGCGGCGTCTCAAGTGTAAGGCGCAGGATCTTGCCGGCGTCGGTCAGCGCATAGACGGCGCCGTCAGGGCCTTGCGCCAAGTCGCGGATGCGCGTGCCCATGGGAATCCGCTCTTCGCCGATCACCTTTTCGCCATCGAGCGTCAGCCGGATGATCGCTTTCGAGGAGAGACCGGCGATCAGAAGATTGCCTTTCCAGCCGGGAATGGCGTCGGCCGTATAGAAGGCGATGCCCGACGGCGAGATGACAGGATTCCAGTGATCGATGGCGTCGGCGAATTCCGGATGGGTCGGCGGCTCGGGAATTTCGCGGCCGTCATAATGCTCCCCCCAGCTCACCACCGGCCAGCCGTAATTCTTGCCGGCCTCCGGGATGTTCAGCTCGTCCCCGCCGCGCGGGCCGAATTCGGTCTCCCATAGTTTGCCGGTCTCA